>CACXDP010000484.1 GCA_902766445.1 uncultured Coriobacteriaceae bacterium | reverse complement strand
TTTAATTAATAAATTCATATCTAATTCAAAAGGTATTGTTATATTATGATAATAAACTTGATTATCTCCTACTCTTTTTAAATTAATTATTAATAAGCTCGGAATTGTTAATAAAGATATTTGACTTTCTAATGATTGATTTTTGCAAAATTTGCATGTCATTTTTTTATTCATTTGTCTTTTCTTGAAATATTGCAAAAAGCAATTATTCAAAGAAGATAAACTTTTTCCTTCATCTATTATAGGAAAATCCAAAATATTATAAATTTGAAAATTATATGAATTTAATTTGCAATATTTGCAAAATGTATGATATTTTTTATAACCAAAAAAAAGATCTTTAATTATAGAATCATTATTTGATTCATTATAATTTTTAAAATATTCAAATTTTTTTTTTTCATCATTTTTGAAATTTTCAATCATTTTTAAATCATATTTTGAATTTTGGCTTTTTTTTTTATTTAATTTTTCATGAAGTTTTTCTAATAAGCACATTAAAAATATAGTAGAATCATTTTCTTCATATAAATCAAATAAATTGCATTCATTAATAAATAATCTTTTAAAATTCATAATTGAAATTGAACCTCTATTACGTGCAAATAATTGTATTAAAATTTCTTTTAATTCTAATGCAATTTTATTATCTTTATTTTCTTTACTCTTTAATAATTCATAAGTGAATTTAATATAATTTTTAAGACATTGAATAACTGAAATCATATAGCAACTATTACTTTCATTTTTTATTCCAACACAACCCAAAGAACTTTTACTTTTATTAATTTCTTTGCTTTTAATATAAGAAATTATATTAAAACTAGTTATATTTATACTTTCTAATTTTGTAAATTTTGAATTTTTTTCCTTCAAAATTTTTTTATAATTATCAATTTCTTTATTTAATTTAGCAATCTCTTCATTATTTAATAATGTTCTATCCCCTGACTCAAACTTTTCATTTTTTTTTTTTATCTTTTTTGATTTCATTTAATGCATCATTTAATTTTTGTATTTCATTTTCAAGTTCTTTTAATTTTTTGTTTTGACTATCTTTATCCATTAAGATATTATCATTTAAATTTGCTTCTATATATTTTTTAAAATTTTCAAATATTTCAATTTTGGAATTTTCATTCAAATTAAATTCTTTTAAATCTCTTACGTTAATGTCTTTAACAGAGCTTTTATTAATATTAAAGGTAGTCATCAAATTTATATTAATTGTTATTTTATTTACTACTTAAATAGTTAAAATATAGTTAAAAATAGTTATTTAATAAAATAATAATATTATCTATTTATTAAATAATATAAAATAAATGTTAGTTTTTATTCTTGATTCATGTAATAACCAAACACCCTTAGAAATAGAAGCTTCAGAAAAAGTCAGTGATTTAATTTTTAAATTAAGAAAAAAAAGAGGAATAAATTCAAAAATTATTTTACATTATGGTGGAAAAATCCTTAAAGAAAATGACCAAATTCAAAAATATGAGATAGAAGATCAATCACAAATAGTTTATATCGGAACTTTTTTGTCTGGCTTATTCAAATTTAAATAAATTATTTCTTTAAATAAAATGAAATAAATATTTTATTATTTATAAAAAGAAAAAATAATTTTTAAAAATAGTTATTTTAATTTTAATATAAAAACATTTATTCAATAAATAAAAATTAATGAATAAAAATAATAATCAGTCAGTTGATAATATAATTAGGGATGAATATGATATTGTTAAAAATTCTAAATTTTTAAGATCAATTGGATGCTCTGCTGGACCAAAAGTTAAAAATAAAATGAAAGAATGGACTGCAGTTTATAAAGGACCTAAAGGAACGCCTTATGAAGGTTTTTTATTTGAATTAAATATAACATTTCCTGATAATTATCCAAATTCACCTCCACAAGTGGAATGCTTAACTCCTATCTATCATATGAATATATCAGGTAAAAATATATGTGTCTCTTCAATTAAAACCAGTTGGTCTAAAGCAAAAAATATTAGTAATGTTTTACTATCAATCTTTTATATTTTATGTGTTCCAGAACCTGATGATCCTTATCGTCCTGATTTAGCACAGTTACATAAAAATAACCCAAAATTATATGAAAAAAATGCAAGAGATTTCTGTGAAAAATATGCCATAAAAATTGAAGAAGAATGCTTTTAGATAAACTATCTAAAACTAAACTATTTTCTATATTAATTATTTTAAAAATTAACTATTTAATAAAATTAACTATTTAATAAAATTAAAAATTTAATTAAAAAGTAAATTTTTTCAAATTTATTTAGTTTTTATTTATAATAATGTCTGATTTAAAAATAAGAGAAGAATTAGATAATATAAAAAGAAATCCAAAAATATTAAATGTAATACATTGCTCAGCAGGACCAATAAAAAAATCTAATATTTATGAATGGAATGCATTATTAAAAGGGCCCGAAGAATCTAATTATAAAGACGGTTTATTTCAATTATATATTAAATTCCCGAAAGATTACCCTGAAGGGCCTCCTATTATAAAATTCCAAACTCCTATTTTTCATCCAAATATTTCTGAAAAGGGACAAATTTGCGTTTCTTCAATTGGAAGTGATTGGGAATCAAGTAATAAGAATATAATTGAGGTTATTTATTCGATATATGATTTACTTAATAATGATCCAAGCATAGAACATGCATTAAATGATGAGGCATTGGAATTATATAAAAATAATAGAGATGAATATAATAAAAGAGCAAAAAATTTTACAAAAGAGAATAGTATAATAACTTGTGATACATTTTAAAAACTTAAATTATTTTATAGAAAATATTATTTATAATTATTTTTATTTATTTTAATTCCAGCATTAAATTGGCCTGTATAAGTAATATCGGCTTCATCTTCTATATTATAATCAATAACTTTTTTGTTATCTAAAAGCCTTTGAGAATTATAAAATAATTGGATATTTTCACTTTCAGGAATATTTTTCAATTTTCTAATATTAAATTTTAATTTTTCAATAGTGTTTGAGGGTTCAATAAAAACATAAAGTTCATTATTTTCTGAATCTAAAACTTTTATTCTCATATTTATTTATTTTATAATACATTTATTTTTTATTTATTTATATGATTTTTTTGTTTTTAACTATTTTTTTGATTATTTATTTTTTTCATAAAAATACTTAGAAAAATGGATAATAATATTATAGTCAAAGACAAACCTTTCACTTTTAATCCATACAATGGAAAGATTGGCTTAAATAATTTAGGAAATACTTGCTATTTAAATTCTGTTTTACAAAATTTAAAAAATATTTATTTACTTACAAAATTAATATTAATTGATGAAAATAATATAAATATAAAAAATGATGGATTATCTTATTATTATAGAATTTTGTTAGCTAATTTAATAAATCAAGATTCTTTTAGTAAAATTTATGACCCATATATTTTTTATAAAATATTAAATAAAAAAGAACCTTTTTTTGCTTTTAATAAGCAAAATGACTCAGCAAGCTTTTTAATTATTTTTTTGAATTATTTAGTTAATGAAATTAAAATTAAAACTGTAAATTATGGTGTTGATTATATTAAATTAAAATCAAATAATAAAGAAGAAAAAGATAGATTAAAAAAATTTCTAAATAATTTCTTTATTTCAAATAATTCACCTATAATAGATATATTTTATGGATTTTTAGAAAGTATATTTAGATGCAATAATAAAAGGTGTGGCTATATTAAATATAATTTTCAATCATTTAATGTTTTAAATCTTCCAATAATTTATGATAAAAACAGAATTAATTGTCTTGAAGATGCAATAAAATTATATCAAAAAGAAAGGGCTCACAAAAATGAAAAAAATATATATTGTCCATATTGTAAACAAGATGATATTATCAATCAAAGAAAAATTATTGCACTTCCTAAAATATTAATTATTAATCTTATAAGGGTAGGAAATCAAACTTTTCATAGATTTGATTTGAAAATTCCTTATAAATTAGAAATGAAAAATTTAATAGATAATATAAACTATAATCAAAATAATTATGAAATAATAGGCTTTATTAAACATTATGGAGGGCCTAATTCAGGACATAATATAAGTATTTGCAAAAATTTTTTTGATGAGAAATGGTATTCATATAATGATGACTCAGTTAATCCTCTTAATGTTAAAGATTATTCAAAATTAGATACTTCTAATTCTTTTTTATATTTTTATAAATTAATAGAAAAAGAAAAAATTAATAATGAAGATTTATTTATAATTGAAAAAAAATCTAAAAATATTAGAAATTCATTTATTAAAAAAAAATATATTTAATTAAGCATTTAACTTAAATAATAAATATAAAAATAATTTTATATAAAAACAAAGTTAATTTATTTGTTTTTAAACTTTTTTAATGTTTTAATTAACTTTTGTTT
>CACXDP010000483.1 GCA_902766445.1 uncultured Coriobacteriaceae bacterium | reverse complement strand
ACCCATCTCTGCACCGTTCAGACGGCCAGAGCACTGGATACGGATGCCCTTGGCACCGGACTTGCGAGCGGTCTGCACTGCCTTGCGCATGGCGCGACGGAAGGCAACGCGGCCCTCGAGCTGCTCGGCGATGGACTGAGCAACAAGATTTGCATCCAGCTCAGGACGCTTGACCTCGATGACGTCCACCTTCACCATGCCAGCGCCAACATTTGCGACCTTCTCGAGATCCTTGCGCAGTGCATCGATCTCGGTGCCCTTCTTGCCGATAACAATACCAGGGCGACCGGTGAAAATGGTCACCTGTACCTTGTCGCCGGCACGCTCGATGTCTACGCGGGAAAGCGCGGCACGCGCAAGGCGCTTCTCGAGGAACTTACGAATGGTGAGGTCGTTGCCGAGCTTCTCGGCATAGTCCTTATCGGCGTACCAACGGGAACGCCACTGCTCGGTAGTGCCCAGACGGAAGCCAGTGGGATGTACTTTCTGTCCCATTTCCCTTACGCCTCCTTCCTGGGTGCGACGACTACGGTGATATGGCTCGTGCGCTTGTTTATACGCGAAGCAGAGCCCTTAGCGCGAGGACGGAACCTCTTGATGGTGGGTCCCTCGTCCACGTAGGCGGCGGCCACCACGAGGTCGCTACCGCGCATACCGCGGTTGTTTTCCGCATTTGCCACAGCTGAGTTCAGGACCTTGGCCACAGGCTCAGCAGCAGCGCGGTTGTTGAACTGCAGGAGCTCACGCGCCTTCTCAACGGACTTGTTGCGAATCTGGTCAACCACCAGACGAGCCTTACGAGGAGCAACGCGCACATACTTGGCGGTTGCACGTACCTCGTTCTCTTTGATTCTCTGTGCCATTTAGCTTACTCCCCCCTACTTGACCTTGTGGCCGCGGAACGTACGCGTAGGGGCGAACTCGCCCAGCTTGTGGCCAACCATGGACTCCGTGACGTACACAGGCACGTGCTTGCGGCCGTCGTGTACAGCGATTGTATGACCGACCATCTCGGGGAAGATGGTAGACGCACGCGACCAGGTCTTGATGACATCCTTGGTACCCGCCTCGTTTTGCGCAATCACACGCGTGAGGAGGCGAGTCTCCACAAACGGGCCTTTCTTGAGACTTCTGCTCATACTTGCTATCTCCTACTACTCGTGTTCCTACTACTTCGTCTTGCGACGACGAATGATGAGGCGGTTGCTGCCCTTCTTGGGGTCGCGAGTCTTGTAACCCTTCGTAGGCTTGCCCCAAGGAGTGACGGACGGACGACCAGACGTGTGGTTCTTGCCCTCGCCACCACCATGCGGGTGATCCACAGGGTTCATGACCGTACCACGAACGGTGGGACGTACGCCCAGCCAGCGCTGACGACCAGCCTTGCCAATAACGATGTTTGAGTGGTCGGCGTTGCCTACGACGCCGATGGTCGCACGGCAAGTCAGCAACACGCGACGAAGCTCGGAGGAGGGCATGCGGAGCACGGCATAGCCGTTGTCCTTGCCCATGAGCTGCACGGAGGTGCCTGCCGAACGTGCCATTGCGGCGCCTTTGCCGGGCTGGAACTCGACGGCGTGCACGAGGGTGCCTACCGGAATCTCAGACAAGGGCATGGCGTTGCCAGGCTTGATGTCTACTCCCTTGGCACCGGAGATGACGGTGTCCCCCACCTTGAGGCCCTGCGGAGCCAAGATGTAGGCCTTCTTGCCATCCACATAGTGAAGAAGGGCGATACGTGCGGAACGGTTTGGATCGTACTCGATGGTCGCGACCTTAGCTGGCACATCGTCGTGCCGACGCTTGAAATCGATGACACGATACTTGCGCTTGTGGCCACCGCCCTGATGACGGGTGGTTATGCGGCCGTTGTTGTTTCGACCAGCCTTCTTGGGCAGGGGCTCGAGAAGCGACTTCTCGGGCTTATCCGTCGTAATCTCGGCAAAATCCGAAATCGTCTGGAAGCGGCGCCCTGCGCTCGTAGGCTTGAGGTGCTTTACTGCCATTACAGTTTCCCTTTCTTTCTCCGCTGGCCGCTTCGCTCAAGGGATTTGAGGCTCTCGCCTCGGCGAAACGACACCGGATTTACCACGGCACCGCGCGTATCTATATGCGCGGTAGACGCAACCCCTTTGGGCTGCGCCATAACCTTACTCGACGATGTTTACCTCGTTGTTTGCGAAGATCTCAATCGTCTCGCCGGCAGCGATGGTGACGATGGCTTTCTTCCAACGACGAGTCTTGCCCGTCACATAGCGCACGCGCTTGTTTTTGGGCTTGACGTTGACGGTGTTTACCTTCACGACGTGT
>CACXDP010000482.1 GCA_902766445.1 uncultured Coriobacteriaceae bacterium | reverse complement strand
GGGGACGAGAACCATGTGGCTGGACGTCCACGCTTGTGCACGGACCACCAGTTGAAATGACCTCAGCCCCGCGAGGGGACGAGAACGGTCTACGCCCCACTTGCGGAGCAATTCATCCGCCTCGTTGAAATGACCTCAGCCCCGCGAGGGGACGAGAACCTCCTTTGCCCTAGTGAAACGCCCCTTGCGTTTCGTGTTGAAATGACCTCAGCCCCGCGAGGGGACGAGAACGCGCAGGAGGTCCCACGCGGTCGGGTCGATGTAGAGCTCCGTGTTGAAATGACCTCAGCCCCGCGAGGGGACGAGAACTGGCCGGATTCGTTTCTTGGGGTGTTGTGGTTAGAGCTCGTTGAAATGACCTCAGCCCCGCGAGGGGACGAGAACGGCGCGCCCATGCGCTCCAGCTGTGCGTTCACCCTGTGTTGAAATGACCTCAGCCCCGCGAGGGGACGAGAACGTCTTCAGGAACGTGCGGAGGCCTACCTTGCGCGCAATAGTTGGAATAGCCTCAGCCCCGCGAGGGGACGAGAACACGTTGACGCACGCCCGCCGTGGTAGCGCACCAAATCGTTGAAATGACCTCAGCCCCGCGAGGGGACGCCTCCCCTTGTCATCTAGTTACCTTCTGCTCGCCCTGTTGCCACGACGCCATAACCACCCCGCCCCGCATGTCGGATGAGCAAATCGAACCGAATGGCGAATAACTCGTGACAAGTCCCCATGTTTTGTCACAATGGGCTTTTGAAATCTCGACTCCGGAGGTGATACGGCGGATATGCAGCAGCTATCTTCCATGACGCTGGTTCTCAAACCGACATCTGAGGGCAAAGACTTGCAGCGTTCCTCGTCTTTGGGCCCTTATTTGCAAGGCGCGCTCATGGAGAAGGTTGACGCTGGCTATGCGGCGCTGTTGCATCAGCTTCCCTTCAATCCATATAGCCAGTACTGTCGATGGGAGGGCGACGAGCTCGTATGGAGGGTAAACGCACTCACTGACGAGGCGGCTGGTCACATCATCGAGCCATTGCGGAGCTGCGACACCATCGAGCTCAGGAGTATGCGCACGACCTTTGACGTCGTGAAGACCTCTTTGGAAACCCAGAGTCTAAAGACGCTGCTCAATGAGATCAACGAACCGGGCCCAGATAAGATGCGCATTCGATTCTGCACCCCGACCGCCTTCAAGAGCCAAGGCACGTACGTTATCATGCCGAGCGTTCGGCTCATCCTTCAGAATCTGCTGATGCATTATGGGCAGGTCTACGACAACAACAAGGAAGGCTACGCCGAGACCATAGAGTTCGTCGACAAGCACGTGAGGATTCTCACCTACAACCTGCATTCGCACTACTTCGGACGTGTGTCGGGAGGGCAGAAGAGCGTTCCCGCATTCGTGGGCACCATGACGCTCGGCATGCGTGGACCTGCGATGACGGCGGGCCTTGCCAGGATGCTGCTCAGGTTTGGCGAATACGCTGGCGTCGGTATCAAGACGTCGATGGGCATGGGTGGATTCCAGTGCCTGGATGCATAGAAACTGCATGAGATAGAGGAAAGGAGGAGGGTTTGGCATCAGACAAGACGCTGCTTTACTACGGCGCGCTTCTGCATGATGTGGGGAAGGTCATCTATCGTTCCACATCGCAAGACTGCTCGCACGCGCAACTCGGCGCCGATTTCATTGCTAGGGAAGTTGCCTCTGGTAACGAGTTCTTTTCCGGTGACGACGGGCGAAAGATCGTCGAGCAGGTCCGGTATCACCATCTTGAGGATTTGTCGGCGGGGCAGTTGTCAGACGATTCGCTCGCCTACATCACCTGCTTTGCAAATATTGTCGCCGTGGGCAATGCCAGCGACAACGAGGGGGATGGTCGGCAGACAGCCCCCGCCGATCGGGATGCGAAGCTGCGGAGAATCTTCAACACGCTCAACGGGCATCACGATGATGCCGTGATTGAGCACGAGGCCTATGATGTCATCGGGGCAAAGCTGCAAAAGGGACTCTCGGGGATTGGCGTGAGTCCAGGGGAGGTCAGCGATCTCCTCGCCCTTCTTGAGATGACCACGGCTGCTATTCCGGCATCCGTTCAGGCAGATGGCTTGAACGACGTGTCGCTGTACGACCACTCAAAGACGGTTGCGGGCATTGTCGCATGCGTGTATGAGTACCTGCGCGAAAGAGGGGTGTCCGACTATCGGGCGGCGCTCCTTGGTGAAGGGCTGGACGATGACCCGAAAGTCGTCCCGATGTTCCTTCTGTATTCCTGCGACATGAGTGGTATCCAGGACTTCATATACAGCATCAGCGGGACAGGCGCGCTCAAGCAGCTGAGGGCTCGAAGCATGTACCTCGAGCTGCTGCTTGAGCACATCGTGGACGAGTTGCTGGACAAACTCGGCCTCAACCGTGCCAACTTGCTGTATACCGGCGGAGGCCATGCCTACCTGCTCCTGCCAAACACGGCACAGGCGGAATCCGTGCTACGCAGCTTTGACGAAGAGCTCGGGGCATGGTTTGTAGACCACTACCGCACGGACCTATACGTGGCAAGCGCATGGGTGCCGTGCTGCGCGGATGACCTCGCAAACCAGGGACCAGACAAGAAGCGCTATCCCATGCTGTATCGTCGTCTTTCGCGTGGCTTGTCTGAAGCGAAGGCTGCGCGCTACGATGCCGCGACCATTCGCAAGCTTAACTTTGGCGGAATCGAGGACTTCGACCACAGCAGGGAGTGCAGCGAGTGTCATCGCTCCGACCTTCACCTTGACAAGGACAACAAGTGCACGCTCTGCTCCTCGCTCGGCATCATCTCCAAGTCGCTCATCGACAAGGACGTGTTTGTGGTTGATCGAGGCGAGGTGCTCGATGACACTCACGCATGGCGCACAGGACTCGCTCTGCCGTTTGGGTATCAGCTTCGCATGTACGCGCATGAGGGCTTTGACCAGCAACGCTCGGTTGCGCATCGCATCTACACAAAGAACGACGTTACCCTGCCGGGCTGTTCTGCCACGCACATCTGGATGGGCGACTATACGGTCGAGACGGGGGATGAGGGAATCTCTGTGTATGCAAAGCAGGGCATCTCGCTCGAGCCTGGCAAAGGCATCGGGCGACTTGGCGTGCTGCGTGCCGACGTCGACGACTTAGGTGCTACGTTCGTGAGCGGACTTCCTGAGAGGCGCGTGTCCATCAGTCGAAGCTCGACCCTCAGCAGGGCGCTGAGCTACTTCTTCAAGTACAAGATCAACGAAGTCTTGCGGCAGGGCGCATATCAGGCGCAGATTATCTACTCTGGCGGCGATGACCTGTTCATCGTCGGCAACTGGAGCGACATGATTTACGCAGCATGTGACATCCGCAGGGCTCTCGATGACTACACGCAGAACGGCACGCTTACCATCAGCGGCGGAATCGGCATGTTTGGGCCCACCTATCCCATAGCGCGCATGGCGGACGAGACGGGCGAGCTCGAGGATGCGGCAAAGGACTACGAGTCCAAAGACGGAACAAAGAAGAATGCCATCGCTTTGTGGTCGCCCGACTCCGTCTTTGGTTGGGACGAGTTCATCAACGTGGTGATGCCGCGCGTGCAAGAGGTTCGCAACATGTTCGAGCACAACGAGAAGGGGAACTCGTTCATCTATCGTCTCATCGACTTGCTGCGGAACTTCGATACCGTGGCAGCTGCTCCGAGACTCGCGTATCTGCTGGCGAGGAGCTTCGAGAACGACCAGGCCCACGGGAGTGAGGCATGCAGGCAAATCTATGCCTGGGCACAGGACGAGAGAGAACGACGCTGCTTGGTTGCGGCGATGGAGTGGTACGTATGCAGCGTTAGGGAAGGGAATCAAGTATGAGTGCAAGAGGTGCTAGGGGACGAGGAAGGTCGCAAAGTGGCGGGGGGAAGACCCAGGCTCAGTTGCGGCGCGAAGCCGAGGCAAAGCGTGAGGCTGCGCGTGCAGCGGTAAACGATGCAGCCGCAAATGCGACTACAGCGATGAGCAGCGTGAAAAAGGAGGAGAAGGTCCCACGCGAGGCTGTCAAGCTCAGCTGCCAGGGTTTCGAGATTACTGATGAGAACTATGCCTCCATGGCCGAGGGGCTCATGGACCCCGCCAAGGGTTCGGCCTTTGGCAAGTTGACCACCACGAAGCTCCGTGGCATCTACGCGCTCATCATGAACGTGTATGCGCGCATTAATACGGGTGAGGACTACGAGCAGCACAAGCCTGACATCCAGTACCTCAAGGTTCGTATGGCCTACGAGGCGGGTCGGGAAGACTCGGTCAAGGCGTTTCTTGCTGCGACGCACCTCATGAAGCTTGTCGATGGGATAGCGAGCTTCGAGCAGTTCAAGCTGTACTGCCGTTACGCAGAGGCTCTCGTGGCATACTTCAGGTTCTTTGGCGGAAGGGATTCGTAGAGATGGCATACACAAAGATCAAGATTGAGGGAACCATCAAGGTCATGACCGGTCTCCACATCGGCGGAGACGACTCCTTTAGCGCCATCGGTGCCATCGATTTGCCCGTGGTGCGTGACCCTCTCACGCGCGAGCCCATCATTCCCGGCTCCACGCTCAAAGGAAAGATGCGCTCCCTGCTTGCGCGAGACTTGGGCACGCTTCCCGCGGAGGGCGTCAAGGGCTTCGAGAATGACGGTAGGGAGGTCAAGCGTCTGTTTGGCTCGAGCGAGAAGGGCAGCAATGCCACAGGCGACGGCATGCAGATGTCGCGACTGCAGTTCTCCGATTGCTTCCTCTCCAACAAGGACACTCTTCCGCAGCTTACCGAGACCAAGTTCGAGAACACCATCGACCGTCTGACCTCGGTTGCGAACCCACGGCAGATGGAGCGCGTGATTCGTGGCGCTGAGTTTCGGTTCGAGATTATCTACAACGTCGAGAGTACTGACGAGCTTGACGAGGACTTCGCGAATATCGGTCGGGGGCTTACGCTCATAGAGAACGACTACTTGGGTGGTGGCGGCACACGTGGCAACGGGCGCGTGCGGTTCGAGGACGTGACGGCGCGCGTGGTCACGGGCGACAAGGGCCTTACGGTTCCTGCTCTGAGGTAGCCGTATGGAAACGAAGATCGTCAAGCTGTCGTTCTTGGGGCCGGTGCATTTCGGCAAGGGGAGGTTGACCGATAGCGGTATCTCCTGCGATGCCGCAACGTTCTTCAGCGCCTTGTACATCGAAGCCTTGCATGAGGGACTTCATGAGGGGCTGATTGAGGCCGTGCGTTCCGATGGCCTGTCGCTGAGCGATGCCTTTCCCTATGTCGGGGACACCAAGTACCTCCCCAAGCCGATGGTCGCCCCCGAAGTGTTCGATGAGCGCAATAGAGCACGTGAGGCACGTGGTGACAAGCCGGACTCACGCGAGCGCAAGGCAAACAAGAAACTTGCCTACGTGTCGGTTGCACGTTATGCCGACTATCTTGCAGGTAATTTCGACTCCATCGCCGAGCTCGACCAATTCAGACTCGGAGCGTCGTCACTGCAGAGCAAGGTGAATCTCACGCGTGCCGAGAGCGATGACTCGGAGCCGTACTTCGTCGGTAGCTACAGGTTCAATCCTGGTGCCGGCCTCTACTTCATAGTGCGGGGCGGCTATGATCTGACGCCTCTCCTAGAGCAGCTGAGCTATGCAGGGCTCGGTGGCAAGAGGACGAGTGGCTACGGTCGGTTTGTCTTCTCCGTTGAGAATGGTGACAAGCTGCTAAAGGCGGCATGTCCACAATCCGCCGCGGGTACGGGTGCGGCAGTGCTGCTCGCGTCCGCCGCACCACGTGAGGCTGAGCTCGATGACGCGCTTCTCGAAGGGGCACGGTATCGCTTGGTACGCAAGGGCGGGTTTGTGCAATCCGTGAGCCATAGCGACTCGCCTCAAAAGAAGCGCGACATGTATCTCTTTGCTGCTGGCTCAACCTTTGTCCACAAGTTCGAGGGCGATGTGTTCGACGTCAACGCTACGCCTGGTAGCCATCCCGTCTATCGGTATGCCAAAGCCATGTGGATGGAGGTGTAGCCCATGGGAGTGCGACACTATAAGCTGACCCTGACCACCGTTGGTCCCGTCCACATCGGAAATGGAGTCAATTACAGTGGCAAGGATTACTTCAAGCTCGATGACAAGAGAGTTGCCGTGCTGGATGCCAAGACCTTTGTCTCAAGGTTGTCTCCAGAAGAGGTGGACGAGTACTGTGAGTTTTTAGGTGCTGATTCGGGCAACAGTCTCGCTGTCTTCCTTGGGCGGCACCCTAGGTTGGAGTTCGTCGCAAGGGAGTGCGTCGCCTACCGAATCGAGATGAAGCTTGCGAAGGCGCGAAGAGGGACGGACCAGTATTTTCCTGTTGCCCAGTTCGTCAAAGACGCGCATGGCTGCCCATATGTTCCCGGTTCGAGCGTCAAGGGAATGCTGCGAACCGCCCTGCTTGCCTATCTCGTGCAGCGCAATCCCGAGAGGTACGCTGCGCTGTATGATGCCCGCGCGACCCAAGGGAACGACAAATCCCGCGCGTGCAAGCAAATTGAGCGTGAGGTCTTCTGGCGCGAGCGTCCGAATGCAAGCGACGAGGTTGTCAACGACATCATGCGTTACGTCTCGGTGTCAGACTCAGTGCCTCTTTCGACGGATGACCTTGTCTTCGCAAAGAAGTACGACAAGTTCTCGCGCGCGGATTCTGGGCGGCATAAGCTTGGCATGGGCAAAATCTCAAAGGAAGCGCAGTATTACGAAGGGAATGCCCTCAATATCTACCGGGAGTGCATCAGGCCGGGAACCCGCATCGAGCTGACCTTGGATGTGGACGAGCGTATCGATGCCTACCTCGATGGGCTTACGTTGGATGACAAAGGGCTGTTGTCTGTGCTCGAGGCTTCCTTCGGGCTGTATGAGCGCTGCTTCTTGGACAGATTCGACCTGTCGGGTGTGTCTGGTGCCGGAGGTGGCGGTGGGGCAGCCGACGATGGTAGGTGCCGTTATGTGTACCAGGGTGGCCCGCTCGCAGGAAGGCGCTGCAGAAACAGGTCCGTGGGTGATACGGGGTATTGCAACACGCACAAGGACCAGGCCGGCTCGGGCAGCAAGGAAATCTCCTGCTGCATAGGTGGAGGCGTCGACTTCGATAGCAAGACCATTGTTAACGCTCTCTTTGGCGAAGGCCGAGACCGCGTGTACGAGATCTCGCGCATCCTGTATGCACAGTTTCCCACGAAACTCGATCGCTCGCTTCATCAGGAGCTGGAGGCCGATGTGCGTGATGCGGGCTTCATGCCCATGGGCATGCGCGCAATGTATCGAAAAGGGAAGCTTTCGAAGGGGAAAGACGATCACCGGCATTGGAAGGATGCGGAGCTTGGCGTGTCTCCCCATACGGTTAAGCTCGGCGAGGTCGGTGGGCAGAAATACCTCATGGGAAGATGCTCGCTTGCGATAGGGGAGGCGCAATGAGAACGCTCTTTTCACCAATCGGCACGGCAGACCCGTTGACGCAGCAGGGTGACGGGCCGATGCTGCACATCGTCCGTCACTATATGCCAGAGCGCGTTGTGCTGTTCTTGTCACCAAAGATGCGGGATTTCCAGCAAAGTGATGGGCGCTATACCGAGGCCATAGAGCGACTCTGTGCCTCGGAAGGGCGGCCTCTGCCCAGCATCGAGCTGGTTGAGTCCTCCTTTGAGGAGGTCTTTCGCTTCGACCACTACATCGAAGAGTTTGAAGGCATCCTTACAGGCCTGTGCGAGCAAAGCCCCGACGAGCCGGTATTGGTAAACACGTCATCCGGAACGCCCGGTTGGCAGCAAGCACTCGTCACGCTTGGGTCGTTCGGTCGGCTTCGCTTAACGCTCTTGCAGGTGACAACCCCTCGTAGGGGCATAAACAGCAGGAATGACCGCGAAAACCCGAACGCATACGATCTCGATACGCTTTGGGAGCTGAACGAGGAGCTGCGCCAAGAGGACCCAGACGCATGCAAGTCGCGAATTATCGAGGTCAAGACGCCCAACTTCGCCGACCGGCTCATTCGCGAGAACGTTGCAACGTTGGTGGGAGACTACGAATATGGGGCAGCCTACGAATTGGCATGCGCGTCGCAAGGCATAGACGATGCCACGAAGAGGGTCATTCTGGCTGCGGCGAACAGGCTGAATCTCGATGGAACGCTTCCGGCTCAGGTCTTTGCCAAGTCGTCGTTGGCATATCGTCCGAACGATTTGCTAGGTGAGTACCTTTCCGTTATGCAAGTGAGACTATTGCAGAGACACTGGGCTGACTTCGTGCGTATGTTGACGCCGGCTTTGACGCGACTCTACAAAGATACGCTGCAAAAGAACGGATTACCCGAGCAGGCTTATATGCAAGTGGAGAGAGGTCGGCTAACTGACAAGCTCGACTGGATCAAGATTGAGGAGGACGCGAGGCTAAGAGAGGCTTTTCGCAAGTTGTCGTCAAGCAAGCCTGTCTTTATAACCAACGGAGCACTGGAGGATCTCGTAGAAGAATACTGTCACGATGAAACTAGCAAGGATATGCTTGAGAAGCTGAGACTGTTCGAGCGAGGATGCAGAAACATAATCGCTCACGAACTGCGAGCATCAAGCAAGCAAACGCTCGAAAGCTGTGGCGGCTTAGCCCTTGAAACGGTGCTTCAGTACCTCTTTGACCTTCATGGAAACATGAGGCCGCACCTCTATGCGGACATCAGCCAAGCCATCATCGAGCAGCTTTAGGGGGAACGACACTGGCGCACCTGTATCTCATAGAGAGCGATGTGAAGGTTGGCTTCGCGTAGGGGCAGATTGTCATCAACAGCTTTGGCGATGGGGAAGAGCGTCGCATCCCCTTTGCCAGCGTCGAGGGCATATCCGTCTTTGGCATGGCGCAGCTGTCCACGAAGCTGGTGCGCGAGTGCATCGCGTCCAACGTGAGGATCAGTTATTACTCGGATGACGGTCACTACTTTGGTAGCACATCGTCATCCGAGTACCTGAATCCCATAAGGCAGAAGCAGCAGGCCTACCTAACGGACGATAGCGCGTTCTGCCTTGAGTGGGCATGCAGAATCGTGGAGGCCAAGATACGGAATAGCCTGACGCTGCTGGATTCATTGGGTGGTCTATGCGAGCTGACCGAAGAAGATACCAAGGGGTTGCGGCATTCGCTTGACAGCCTCCGCTATGCCGAGACGGTGGACATGGTCCTCGGGTTTGAGGGCAATGCCGCGAAATCATACTTCAAGTGCCTGTCCAAAGCGGTTGTTCCCGAAGAGCTCAGGTTTAGCGGTCGAAGCTCTCGTCCACCAAAGGATCCCTTCAACTCGATGCTTTCGTTCGGCTATAGCGTTCTATACAGGAACATCATTGGAGCCATCGAGCGTCATGGGCTGCATCCGTACTTTGCGTTCATGCACAAGCTGAAGCTCGGCCATGCGGCGCTGGCGTCTGATCTTGTCGAGGATCTGCGTGCGTCGCTTGTGGACAAGACCGTGCTCGAATTCGTCAATTCGGGCGAGGTCGGCCCCGATGACTTCGAGCCAAATGGGGCTGGCGCCATCTACATGAAGCGCGAGACCATGCGAAGACTGACGAGCTTGCTTTCACGAACGCTCGTCAAAGGGCAGCCATTCTTCTCGGCGTTTGGCGACAAGAAGTCGTATGGCTTTCAGGTCATGCTCGACAAGAAGATTGTGTCGGCAATTGCGGCTATTGAGAAGGGTGATGCCTCGCTCTACACGCCGTTTGTGTGGGAGCTCGAGGTATGACGGGCTCTACGCTGCAAACAACTACCTTGTCGCTCGGGCGTGTTGCTGGTGCATCTCCCGCCGAGAATCGCTACTACGTACTCGTGATGTTCGACATTGCCGACCCAAAGAAGTACCGTCTCTTGATGCGAATACTCAAGCGGTATGCAACGAGAATCCAGAAGTCCGTATTTGAAGCTCAGCTCAAGCCTCGCCAAATCAAGGAGATGAGCGATGCCATAGAGCGGCTGATGGCTGGGCGCTACTATGATGCTGATGACAATGTACGTATCTATCGGGTGTCCTCGAGGTGCGAGGCTACCGTATTTGGCAAATGCGGCACGCCGTTGGGAGAAGACGATGACATCTTCATTTGAGGAGACTGCGGTGCGAAACGCTACTGCGTCACCGGCGAGGATTTGCCTGTTGCCGTGGGTGGCAAAGCCTTATATTATGACACGTATTCTCACTGAGGGCCAGAGAGTATGAACACCCTCACCCCCGCGAGGGGACGAGAACTATCTTTCAAATCCAAATACTGGTGACATTATGTATACCGTATGAACACCCTCACCCCCGCGAGGGGACGAGAACGCATAGCGCGAATAGGTCAAGCCAAGTGTGGTTATTGTATGAACACCCTCACCCCCGCGAGGGGACGAGAACGTGAGTTTAAAGGTTTGCGTAATAAACTCACGTCCATATACGGCATGTATGAACACCCTCACCCCCGCGAGGGGACGAGAACTAGCAGAACTCTGCCTCGACCATCGCATGTGTACCAGTATGAACACCCTCACCCCCGCGAGGGGACGAGAACCCGATGGCCGCATTCGAGAGCAGACGGATGCGCTCGTCCAGGAAGTATGAACACCCTCACCCCCGCGAGGGGACGAGAACTTGTTGTACGTGCCAGTTCCCTCAACATCGGCCGCAAGTATGAACACCCTCACCCCCGCGAGGGGACGAGAACATGAGAGTTTCATAACTCCACAGACGCAGAAACTCATCAGCGTATGAACACCCTCACCCCCGCGAGGGGACGAGAACGAGGGAGAGGCGTTAAGGACT
>CACXDP010000481.1 GCA_902766445.1 uncultured Coriobacteriaceae bacterium | reverse complement strand
TGCTCTTCATTGACAACATCTTCCGTTTCTCCCAGGCGGGATCTGAGGTTTCGGCCCTCCTCGGTCGTATGCCATCCGCAGTTGGTTATCAGCCTACGCTTGCAACCGAGATGGGTGAGTTGCAGGAGCGCATCACCTCCACGCGTGAGGGTTCCATCACCTCGGTACAGGCGGTCTACGTGCCGGCAGACGACCTGACTGACCCGGCACCTGCGACGACCTTTACACATCTCGACGCTACGACGGTTCTATCGCGCTCCATCACCGAACTGGGCATCTACCCGGCGGTAGACCCGTTGGCAAGCTCCTCAGGAGCGCTTGACCCCGAGATTGTGGGTGAGGAGCACTATCGCGTAGCCGAAAAAACGCAGGAGATTCTGCAAGAGTATTCGGACTTGCAGGATATCATCGCCATTCTGGGCATGGACGAACTCTCCGAGGAGCAGCAACTTACGGTCGCTCGCGCTCGCAAGGTGCAACAGTTCCTCAGCCAGTCCTTCCACGTTGCCGAGAAGTTCACGGGCAATCCTGGCTCATATGTGCGTGTCGAGGATACCGTCCGCTCGTTTGCTGCCATTGTGGACGGTGAGTGCGATGACATCCCCGAGCAAGCATTCCGCTATGCCGGCAACATTGATGACGTTCGTGCACGCGCTGCTGCTATGGCCGGCGAGGGGAAGTAGCACATGGGCACGATTCAATGCCAATTCGTTCGCCCCGATCGGCTCCTCTTTCAGGGGGAAGTTGACCACCTCATCTTGGTGGCAGAATCTGGCGAGCTGGGCGTATGGCCGTCCCACGCACCTACCATCGTGGCGCTTGGTGATGGCGTGGTTCGGCTGCATCTTCTTGCGACGGATGGTGGTGGCGAAGTCGACATTATCGTATCGGGTGGTTATGCCGAGGTAAAGAACGACCAGGTCATCGTACTTGCCGATCATGCGCGTCGATCGGACGACATCGACCCCGACGTGGTACGTGAGACCCGCGATGCCGCACAATCCATGCGCGACAGGCTTCCAGAAGATGACTCACGCCATCTGTACTACAACAACAAGATCAAGTGGTGCGACCTCTTGCTCCAGCACGCTTGAGTGTACTTCTTACTTCTGACAAGACTGTGACGAGTGAGGCGCTGCGTAGGGTGTAGTAATTCCTGCGCGGCGCATCACGTATAAGACGAGCACCTTCAATCGACCGAATGATATGTATGTCGTTGTTGGTTTTGTAGTGGGATGAATTGCCCCCTTTTGCATTTGTCGCCGGTGGTTGTAATCTAATCCCTACGAAAACGAGTGGTCGGAGGGCAGATGGAAGTCATACGCATAGAGGGGGGCCACCCCGTCACCGGTGAGGTCACTGTTGAGGGGGCAAAGAATTCCGCCCTCAAGCTTATGGCGGCGACGATTCTGGCGCCGGGCGTCACAACGCTTCACAATGTACCCAACATCTCGGATGTTCACATCATGGGAAAGGTGCTTAAGGAGCTCGGTGCCAAGGTGGATGTCGTAGACGTTCATACGTTGCGCATTGATACCAGCACTGTGGATAGTTGGGAGACGCCGTATAGCCTCGTGGCTCAGATGCGCGCCTCAACGGCTGTGCTTGGCCCACTCATTGCGCGCTTCGGTCAGGCTGTCGTAGCCATGCCGGGCGGATGCAACATCGGTGCTCGAAAGATTGACATGCACATCTTGGGACTTCAAGCCCTCGGCGTGACGTTCGACGTTGACCATGGCGACATCCACGCAAGTGCGCCTCATGGCCTCGTGGGCACGAGTGTCACCTTGGAGTTCGCCAGCGTTGGAGCAACCGAGAATCTCATCATGGCTTCCGTACACGCCAAGGGAACGACGGTTATTGACAATGCGGCTCGCGAACCCGAGATCGTGGACTTGGCAAACATGCTCAACAAGATGGGCGCGCACATCGAGGGTGCAGGCACTCCTGTTATCGAGATTCGTGGCGTGGGTGAGTTGCATCCGGTCACGCATAGCGTCGTGGGCGATCGCATCGAGGCGGGAACCTTTGCCGCAATTGCGGCTATCGTAGGAAACCCTGTGACTGTACGTGGATTCGATCCTTTGCATCTAGGTCTCGTATTGCGCAAGTACGAACAGATGGGCATTGAGGTCGAACGGGGCGAACGAGAGGTGCGCATTAGTCGTACGGATCGTATCAAACCCGTAGACATCCAGACCCTTCCGTTCCCCGGCTTTCCCACCGACATGCAGGCACAGACCATGTGCCTTCTGTCTGTCGCGCAAGGAACCTCCATCGTCACCGAGAACGTGTTTGAGAATCGTTTTATGTTTGCCAGCGAGCTGCAGCGCATGGGGTCGGACATCACGATCCAAGGGCATCATGCCGTCGTGCGCGGTGTCGAGCGGCTGTCTGGAGCAGAGGTGCGCTCACCCGATTTGCGCGGAGGCGCTGCGCTCGTTATGGCCGGCCTAGTGGCCGATGGCGTGACCACGGTTCTCGACATATACCATATCGATAGGGGATACGAGCGCTTCTGCGAGAAGTTACGCGATCTCGGTGCGCACGTGAGCCGTGTGAGTGCGTCGTTCGAAGTGCTCGAGGGATAGCGAGGGGGACACGATGACGCGTACCGATTTGCCGCGTGGACACAAGCTGTCCATGGCGGGCGAAGACTACTTGGAGGCCATCTATCGTCTGGCTCTCGAGGGGAGAGATGACGATGGTGAGGGGAGCGTCCGTTCGGTGGATGTGGCGGAGCAGCTCGGCGTTTCGAAGGCCAGCGTAAGCAAGGCGCTTTCGTCGCTCAAAGAGGCGGGCATGGTGGAGCAGGCTCGCTACGGTCGCGTGACACTCACCCCAGACGGACGTGAGTACGGGAAGCGGGTTTGGAGAAGCCATCGAGCCTTGCGCGAATTTCTTGTAGGTGACTTGGGCGTGAGCGAGGATGTAGCTGACGAAGAGGCTTGCCTCATGGAGCATTACCTTTCGGAGGACACCATCAACCGTTGGTGTGACTACCTAGAGAATGAAGGCCGAGGCATTACGAGCTAGTGCTTGCAACCGCATACCGTTCGCTACTTGCCTTTTGCGGAGGTGGATGTTTCGGTTTCGCCAATCGTGGGTATCATCACAAAGCTTATGCATCAAAGTACATGGCTTCACCGAACCACGAGAGGGCTTATCATGAAATCAATCATTCCAGCCGCCGGTCTCGGCACGCGCTTTCTTCCCGCCACGAAGTGTTCTCCCAAAGAGCTTCTCCCCGTACTTAACAAGCCAGTCATCCAATATGTCGTTGAGGAGGCCTTGGAGCCGGAAGGCGTCGATGCCGTTGTCATCGTGAATTCGCACGAAAAGCCGCAGATCGAGCAATACTTTGCTGAGGATGTCGCCTTCGAAGAGATGCTGCGCAATCGTGGCAAGGATGACTTGGCTGATGCCGTGCATGAGGCAGGCGCCCTGCCCGTCTCTTTCGTCTATCAAGACGACCCGAAGGGATTGGGTCACGCTGTGTTCTGCGCCAAGGACGAGATGGACGGCGACCCCTTCTTCGTACTTTTGGGCGACTACTTCGTTCCTGACCGCCAGATGTGCGTCAATATGCAGAAGGTCTCGCGCGAGCACGGCAATGCGTCCGTTATAGCTGTTGCGCCCGTACCGCCAGATCAGGTGAATCGCTATGGCATCATTGCTGGCGAGTGCGTTGGGTCGCTGGATGGGTCTGCTGTGGCGGACGAGGAAGAGGGTGCCGTATGGAAGATCAGCGGCATGGTCGAGAAGCCCGCGGTTGACGAGGCCCCATCGCATCTCTTCATCGTTGGCCGTTACCTGCTCACTCCGCGAGTCATGGATCTCTTGGCCACGCAGGGTACTGGCGCAGGGGGCGAGATTCAGCTCACCGATGCGATGGTGCGCCTGCTTGAGGAAGAGGACATGTATGCGCTCGTCGTGAATCCTGATCAGGGTTGTGATACGGGTACACCTGCCGCGTGGGCTGCCACTAACGCACGTCTGGCGCTTGCTGATCCGACGCAACGTGCGGCGTTTGTCGAAGCGTTGGGCAAGGATTTCAAGTTGGGCTAGCCATGCAGATTATCAGGTTCAACGCCAAGGGTTGGCGTAAGCGCTTTGACGATGGATTTGATGACGTGAACGTGGGACGTGTTGCTGACGCGTTTGCGTACATCTGGGCGAATGCACGTCCCGGGGCCACGGTGTATGTCGGCTACGACACACGCTTTGCTGGCTCGATGCATGCCGCCACAGCGGCGCGTGTATTGGCTTGCAGAGGGCTACAGGTGCTTGTTTCGGACGCGCCCTGCCCGACTCCTGCGCTGGGATGGGCTGTAGCCCGCGATGATATGGCGGTTGGCGGTGTCATGATTACGGCGTCGGGTGCATCGTGCGAATACGGGGGAATATCGGCTCGCGGAGCGGACGGAGGCCCGGTGTCGGAGGATTTTTACGATGCTGCCGCGCGTATCGTGCCATCCGCAGCCATAGATACAATCGGAAGGTTCCGGGAGACAGATCTGATCAAGCCCTATCTCGAGCACTTGATGCAGATGGTTGACGCGGATGTCATATCGCGTGTTGCCCCGAGCCTTGTGGTGGATCCCATGCACGGATCAGGTCGCGGTTGCTTGGCGAGTCTCCTTCGCAGGCTCGGATGTCGCGTGCACGAGATTCACGGAGAGTTGCTCTCCGACTTCGGTGGGCTTCATCCCACGCCTACAGAGCCATGGATAGATACTTGCGAGCAGGCAGTCCGCGCGTATGGGTGTGATGCGGGACTCGTCCTCGATGGGGATGCGGACCGCTTGGCTCTCGTGGATGGCAATGGCGGCTTCGTTACCCCACATCGTATGGTCCCCTTGATTATGGAACACTTAGTACTTGACCGTGGGCAATGGGGCAGAGTGGTGGCAACTTTTTCGAGCTCCGCATATGTGCGCAGGCAGGCAGCACGACTTGATTGTCCGTATACCGCGGTGCCCATGGGGTTCACGCGGATATATGGCGAGTTTGTCGAGAACGATGTGCTGCTCGGTTCGGATGAGTTCGGTGGCGTAGCCATACCCGATAGCCTTGCAGAGCGTGATGGGCTGCTTGCCGCGCTGCTTCTGGTCGAGATGATGTGTGTGCGCGGTAAGTCTATGGTGCAGCTTGTGGACGATTTGGAGCGAGAGCTCGGTACGATGCACTACATACGGCGTGACATGCGGCTCGATGCAGCGTCCGTGCAGGCGTTCCGGAACGTCCTGCCAGGACTCAACCCGCCGGAGGTTTGCGGCAAGGTGCCAGTGACGGTGTCACATTCTGACGGGCTAGTTCTGCGTTTTGCCGACGACTCGTGGGTGCAGTTACGACCCTCACGCACCGAGGCTCTTGTGCGAGCGTGTGCCGAGGCACCGGATCCGGTCGTGGCAGAGGCCTTGGCGCGGGGGGCTTGTGAAGGAGCGCTTCGAGCGCTGCCCCGACGTTTTTAGTGCTAATCCTTGGATACCACGTCTCGCGCCGGGCGCCGGCGCCGCGTGTGGAGGTTCCGTGGAGTGCCGGATTCCCGGCCGCGCGGGGGCCGGATGGGTGTAGATTAGTTCCTCGCGCGGCGCACCGACGGCG
>CACXDP010000480.1 GCA_902766445.1 uncultured Coriobacteriaceae bacterium | reverse complement strand
TTCTATCATCACTACGAGGAGGACATCGCCCTCTTCGCCGAGATGGGCTGGAACGTGTTCCGCATGTCCATCAACTGGTCCCGCATCTTTGCAAAGGGCGACGGCGCTCCGCTCGAGGCCGGCCTTGAGTTCTACGACAAGGTCTTTGACTGCTGCCTCGCTCATGGTATCCAGCCGCTCGTGACGCTCTCGCACTACGAGCTCCCGTACTCGCTGATCGAGCGGTTCAACGGCTGGGCGAGCCGCGAGCTCATCGACATCTTCTTCAACTATGCAAAGACCGTGATTGATCGCTATCACGACAAGGTCAAGTATTGGCTCACCTTCAATGAGAACAACCTCGGTTGGTCCGACATGGGCACCATGCTTTCCACCAGCATGCTCAAGGGCTTCACGGGCACCAACGACGAGATCAAGACGCAGCCGCAGGACCGCGTCAACGCGCTGCACTACCAGTTCGTGGCCGCCGCGATGACCATCAAGTACGCGCACGACAACTATCCTGACCTCAAGATGGGCAACATGGACTGCTTCATCCTGAGCTATCCCGCGACCTGCGATCCGGCGGACGTCCTGCTCAACCAGCAGAACATGCGTAAGTCCAACTGGTATGCCTCCGACGTCCAGGCTCGTGGCAAGTATCCGCGCTACGCCAAGGCACTGTGGGAGGAGTGGGGCGCCGTGCCCGACATCCAGCCGGGTGACGAGGAGATTCTTTACGAGGGCAAGATTGACTTCTACAGCTTCTCCTACTACATGTCCAACACCGTCACCACGCATGAGGGCGCCGAGCAGACTGCTGGCAACATGAGCTTCGGCGGAAAGAACCCCTACCTCAAGGCAAGCGACTGGGGTTGGCAGATCGACTCCACCGGCCTGCGCATCGCCCTCAACGAGATCTACGACCGCTATGAGATTCCTCTGATGGTAGTGGAGAACGGTTTTGGCGCGCTCGACGAGGTCGTCATCGAGGACGGCGTGGAGCGCATCCACGACCCGTATCGCATCGACTACCTGCGCGCACACGTGGCCGACATGGGCAAGGCCATCGATGACGGTGTTGACCTCATCGGCTACACCTGGTGGGGCCCCATCGACGTGGTCTCCGCCGGCACCGGCGAGATGCGCAAGCGCTACGGCTTCATCTATGTCGACAAACATGATGACGGCACGGGCGACCTGCACCGTGCTCGCAAGGACTCGTTCTATTATTATCAGAAGGTCATCAAGTCCAATGGCGAGGACCTTGACTAACAAGTAACGCTAAGTGCCCACGGGGGCATTCGGGGTCATCTCCGAATGCCCCCGTGTGTTATGGCACGATGCTGTACGTCATCGAAACAAAGGAGAAGGCCATGCAGTACGAGATCAAGGGCGGGAGTTTTCCCGTCGTCATCTGCCAACTCGCGTCGGGTGAAAGGATGATAACCGAGAGTGGGTCCATGACTTGGATGTCCCCAAACATGAAGATGGAGACAAAGGGCGGTGGTGCGCGCAAGATGTTTTCCAAGGCGCTCTCGGGCGAAAGCTTGTTCCAAAACATCTACACCGCGCAAGGCGGCCCCGGCATGATTGCCTTTGGCTCGAGCTTCCCTGGCAAGATTATGCCCGTCCAGATTAGCCCAGGTCAGGAGTGGATTCTGCAGAAGCACTCGTTCTTGGCATCCGAGGAAGGCGTCAAGTTGGAGACGTTCTTCAACAGGAAGGCAGGCGCGGGCTTCTTTGGTGGGGAAGGCTTCATCATGCAGAAGCTTTCCGGTTCAGGTATAGCTTTTGCCGAGATTGACGGCGAACTCATGGAGTATCGGCTCGAGCGAGGCCAGCAGCTTGTCGTCGATACCGGCTACGTGGCGGGCTTTGAGCAGACCGTCTCCATCGACATCCAGCAGGTGGCTGGCATGAAGAACAAGCTCCTCGGCGGTGAGGGATTCTTTAACACCGTGCTCACCGGTCCCGGTCGCATCTGGTTGCAGACCATGCCGATCTCTGGCATCGCCAGCGCCATCTCCGCGTTCATCCCCGCCGGCAGCTAGTGTCCAAGGAGTGCCCAAAGAGGGTACCCCTTTGGGCACCCTCTTTGGCACCAGTGCCTGGCCTACCACGATGTAATCAGCAGTCCGTTCTTGTCCGTAGATTTACCCCGAATGATTTGGATCATGTCCCACAGCCAGCCAATGCCGAAGAGGCCCCACGTGAAAAAGTAGAGTATGCCCTTGCCAATCTTGCCCGTGTAGAAGCAGTGCACGCCAATGTATCCGAAGAAGAGACAGAGCAGAAGTGCGGCTGTCCTAGACTTGCCAGAATTGCCGGAATAGACGGTGCCAACGCTCATGGATGGCCCTCGATTTTGTTCGGCGAGTCCGAGCGAAGGTGCGAGGACGTACTCGACGTACTCCTGAGATTCCTTGAAGCTCCACCCAGTCGCTTCCATGACTCGATTTATGGCATACACCCTATTTCCATGCTGCAGTTCGGCGACGATTGCTCGATACTTCGCCTCGCTAATTGGTACATTTCTAAGCCAGCGTTCAGTACTCTGCAGTCCTGGTGGCGCTGCTCTATTGACGCCGCCCTCTATCGCGCGCTGCATATCGCGTGCGCGTTGGTTGCGCGAGTCTATGTCGAGGACGCGATTCACGTATTCGAGCGCCTTAACATTGTCGCCCTTGTCAAAGAATTCTTGCGCTCTGTCCATGAGGTTGTCGGTGGTGGCGACCCCGTCTACGGTTACTGGTCCGGAAACCGTGACTATGAGTTTTCGTGCCTCTTCGATGTCATACTTCGTGCCGCAATACTGGCAAACGTACGCTCCGTCCACCTTCATCACGTCGTTACCGCCGCACATCTCGCAGACCATTGCCTTCATTTGTGCTCCCATCGACAAGTGTCGCAACAGCTCCATGTAGTCGATTGTAGACAATATTCCACATAAAGTCTTTGATTGTTTCAAGTTGTGGACGCATGTGACAACGGGGACGAGGGGTGTCGTCACGCAAGGCAGTCTGCGAGGACCACGGCACTGTCCATCTCGCGTGCTCTCTGCTCCCTCATCTGTATTCCAAGAAAAGCGCCGCAGGACATGCTCCCCCGGGTACTTTGTCCCGCGGACAAACGACCCCGTCCCCTTCGTCTCCCAGCTACGCCAGCCCCGCGCGCGACACGAACTCGGCCTCGTCGAGCCGTGCCCTCTCGGCCGCCTGGCGCGCAGTGAGCACGTGGTCGCGCACGAGCGCCGCCAGCGTCTCGAGGATGCCCTCCTCTCGGCCCTCCTCTCGGCCCTCCTCACGGAACAGCTCCATCGCCTGAGCCTCGTCGTACTCCGTCAGCAGCATGCCGACCACCTCCGCCCTGTGCTCCTCGAGGAAGCCCTTGATCTCGAAATCCCTAGGCATAGCGGTGACCGCACGATCGACCGCCTTGCCCACGTCCGCCCCCGCAGCTGCCGCCTCACGCACGCGCGCGACGAGCCAGGAGTACTCCCTGAGCGGCGCGCATGCGCCGAGCAGCTCTGGGCTCCGCCCCTCGTTGACGTTCACCATGAGCACGCGCACCTCTATGTCGGAGGCCGCACCCTCCGGGAACGAGTCGGACAACCGCAGGATTAACTCGTCCGGCCTGTCCCCGATGCCGTTGTAGAAGACTACCAACCTCGGCGCGGGCAGCCGCAGTAGCCTCGACCCGTACTTGTTCAGCTTGCGCCGCACGACGTAGCGCTCGTAGAGGTTGCCCGCGTACTGCAGCATGCGGAGCGGCATGTTCGGGTTGTACGTGGACTGCTGCTCGTACACGCTCACCTGGTTGGCGATGAGGGACGAGACGTCGTTGTGCATGCCGAGGTAGATGGCCTCGCGAATCGTGTTTATCTCCACCGCTGAGGCGTCGGCGTAGGACGTCCCGCAGACCGCGTTGTAGAGGCTCAGCGTCCAAGCCTCGTTGCCCGGATTGCCGAAGATGAAGCTAAAGAGCCTGTCCTTGTACTCCCTGCTTGCCGTAGCCGTGCAGACCACCCCCCGAATCGCCATATGCCGCTGTGACTATTTAAGTATACCCTATATTGCCACCTTCGCGGGCATGGAGACCGCGCCTCAGGACAATCGAACAAACGCCAGATGCAAGTCGGTGGCGATCGAAACTCCAAACTCTTTAGAAGGCTCACCTCGTGTCCCACGTAAGGTGAGTGGCATGAGTTCAAGAAGAGCTGGCTCGACCCGTACGCTCCTGGCGAGTCTGTCTCGTCTTTATCGGGGACAAATGACTCCGTCCACTTCGTCCAATCCCTCATGTGGAGGTTCCGTGGAGTGCCGGATTCCCGGCCGCGCGGGGGCCGGATGGGTGTAGATTAGTTCCTCGCGCGGCGCACCGACGGCG
>CACXDP010000479.1 GCA_902766445.1 uncultured Coriobacteriaceae bacterium | reverse complement strand
CGTCGGTCTGGCGCACGGACACAGCCTCGAGGAAACCGTCATGCTTCAGCTGGCTGATGATGGGGCTCATGCCGTGGTAACGCAGCCCGCCCGCATGATCGGGGCTGGGAATGAAGCCGTTTCCGAGCGTGTACATCTTGCAGAGCGGGCAGGTCTGGCCCGTATCTGCGAAGTCGTAGGCGTAGCGCCCGCGCGTGAGCGATGGGCAGCTTGCGGGCTCGACGGCAACGAAGCGCGTGTCAGGCTTGGTACCCGTAAGCTTGTCACGCATAAATGGTGCGATGAGGCCACCGAGGTTTGATCCACCGCCAGCACAGCCGATGACTATGTCGGGGTACTCGCCAAGCTCCTCGAGGGCCGCGTAGGACTCCAGACCGATGACGGACTGGTGCAACAGTACCTGGTTGAGCACCGAACCCAGCTGGTAGCGTCCGCGGTTCTCAGGCACGTGAAGTGCCCGCTCGACAGCTTCCGAAATGGCTGTGCCGAGAGAACCAGTGCGGTTCTCGGGGTTCTCGAGCATCTTGCGTCCGATCTCGGTTGTGTCGGAGGGGGAGGGCGTCACGTTCGCGCCGAAGGTCTGCATCACGGATCGACGGAACGGTTTCTGCTCGTAGCTCGCCCGTACCATGAAGACATCGCAGTCTAGATCGTAGTGTGCGGCGGCTTCGGAAAGTGCGGTGCCCCACTGGCCGGCACCGGTCTCGGTGGTAATGGTGGTGAGACCCTGCTCGTGAGCGTAGTAGGCCTGGGCGAGAGCGGAGTTGAGTTTGTGCGAGCCGCTCGTGTTATTACCCTCGAACTTGTAGTAAATCTTTGCGGGGGTGCCAAGCGCATGCTCAAGGTTGTACGCGCGACAGAGCGGGCTTGGGCGGTAGACCTTGTACATCTCGCGAACGCCCTCGGGGATGTCGAAATAGCGTGTGTCGTCATCAAGCTCCTGGCGGCACAGCTCTTCGGCGAAGACGGGTGTAATGTGCGCGACCTCAGCTTCAACGCCGTTGGGAAGCAGCATGCGGCCGGGCTTCGTGGGCATGTCGGCACGCAAGTTGTACCATTGCGTGGGGATTTGGGACTCGCTGAGATACGTGCGATACGGTTCGTGCTTGGCCATGATGAGCCTCCTCGTGACGCGTACGCCGCGCCGTGCGGAGGATGGGCAAACAAAAACGCCCATCCTCGACCTATGGGTCTCGAGGACAGACGCGAACGCCTGCGGTGCCACCTCGATTAGCGGACACTATGCCCGCTCGCTCTGTGGAAGGCCGCTACCTTCCTGCTCTGTAACGGGAGCTCCCGTCGCGACTTCCACGGCTTCGCCGCTTCTTCGCGCCCTCTGCGGGTCCATTGTGCCTACCAGCTACAGCTCGGATCTCAGCTGCCCGAACTCTCTGTATGCGCCTCTGCAGGCTTTACTTCCGCGTCTACGGTTTGGGTGACGCTATGCGATTGATGACATCCTAACGAGTGCGTCGCTTTGTGGCCATCATCGTAACGTTGTGGAAACACAGGCGTGGGGTCCTGCACTTGATAAAAGAAGACACATTCCTGTATGTTTCGTGTCGTTTTCGTGCTATACTTCTATCTATCTATACGCATCGATAGGGGGCGAGCATGATGAGCGCGAATAGCGTGAAAGCCAGACTTGCGACGACACTTATGCTATCACTTCTATTGGCAATCAGCGGTGTGCCTGTGCCTGCTTTAGCCGAGGAATCAAGCGTGGTCGATGCTATTGTGGAGGATGTCGCTGTCTCAGATGATGAGCAAGCTGACGTCGAAGCGGAGCCTCCTGTCATCGAGGACGAGGAGAGTTTGAGCGTCGAGACAGATGATGCAGCGTCTCAGAATGTTGACAACTTCCCTACTGACGACATAATTCTCGAAGTGCAGGGGAGTGCGGACTCCTACATCGCCAACGGCACGATCGGAACGTGTAGCTGGTCGATTAATAGCGCAGGGGCCTTCGTCCTCACCGGACCTGGCTCCTTCGAGATTACCGATGATTGGGATACGGATCAGTGGCGCCAGATTATTGGGGACTATGCCGAGCAGATAACCTCCATCAAGGTTGTGGGCAAGGTAGCAGTGAAGGGTAACGCAAGTAGCATGTTTGAGGGCCTGACGCAACTGACGTCGGTTAGCCTTGCATCGCTCGACGTGTCGGGTGTGACGAATATGGACTACTTGTTCAGTGGATGCGTAAGCCTCAAATCGCTCGATCTGTCTTCGTGGAACACCTCGCAGGTCACAAGCATGGAGGGTATGTTCTTCGGCTGTGAGAGCCTTGTGTCGCTTGACCTATCTGCGTGGAGCACGACTCGTGTCACGAACATGGCAAGCATGTTTGGGTGCTGCTATGCGCTTACCTCGTTGAACCTCGAGGGTTTGGTGACGTCAAGTGCTACGACGCTCGGGGGAATGTTTGCTGAGTGCTCGCATCTCTCATCACTCAATATGACGGGATGGAATACCTCTGGGGCCGTGTATATGGGCAGCATGTTCGAGGACTGTTCTGCTCTATCGGCACTTGATGTCGGCAACTGGAGCGTTGGCAAGGTAGTCGACATCTCCCATATGTTCAAGGACTGTTCGAGTCTGAAGTCGCTTGATCTCCATAATTGGAATACAGCCCGTGTTTCTGATATGGGCCACCTCTTCCAGGGATGTACCTCGTTGGGTACGATCAATTTGAAGGGCTGGAATACCTCCAGTGCACAGATTATGGAGTATATGTTTAGCGGGTGCAGTAAGCTCACTTCGCTGGAGATCTCAGCTTGGAACGTCGCAGAAGTTCGAGACGCCGATGGCATGTTCAACGCGTGCGCGAAACTGTCATCGTTGTCACTCAGTGGCTGGAACCTGAATGCTGCATCCATGACCTCCATGTTTGAGAGGTGCATTGCCCTAAAGACGCTTGATCTCTCGAACTTCTCGGCGCAGAAGGCGGTAAGCACGGCAAACATGTTCAAGAACTGCGAGGTTCTGACCTCGCTTAATCTGCGAGGCCTCGATACCACAACGGCGGTTGATCTGAGCGATATGTTCGAGAACTGCTACGAGCTTACGCGCGTGGACCTGGGAAGCAAGTTCAGCTTTAAGGGTGAGGGCGACAGCGGTTGCGATTTGTATACACAACTGCCGGGACGTCCTTATACGTGGATGTCGACAAAGACTGGCAAGGATTT
>CACXDP010000478.1 GCA_902766445.1 uncultured Coriobacteriaceae bacterium | reverse complement strand
GGAGAGGTCGGCACGGCGAACTGATACCCTATCGTCTGGCACCTCTATAGATACCTCATCCTCCATGCCATAAATGCGGGCAAAGATACAGTTCAGTTCTTCCTCACTAGCCTTTAGTTGATTGAAGCGGTCTTGGCAATCCTTCTCCCAAATCTTATATCTGCCTTCAATGCACTCTATTTGTGCCTGCCGCTCTGCGTTGTTCGTGTTGTGGACATGCCAATCGATCCATTCTCCATGTGAGGGGACAAGGGGATGCCACACGAAGCCCCAGCTGGTTTCAAAAGCAACCCAATCTGTTCTGGAGATGCGCAAAGCGTTGTCAACAATTGAAAGAGCTTCCTCAGAGAGAGCGTTCTGACAATCAAATGGGAGGCTAAGCATTTGCCCAAGCTTGAAGTCTAGCGTCGGAGCTAGAATGGATAATATCGATGTGGCGACGGAAGAATTGAGGAATGCAAGTACACCTTTGCAGGTTCTGTCATCGTCTACGAAACCTGAAGGTGCCTTCGTATCGAATAAGAATCCTTCTTCTCGATACCTTGCAAAAAAGGAACCACTTCCCATTGAAGGCCATGACAAGCCACGTCGAAACCCATATGCACCATTATAATTATGCGATCTTACTCTTCCTGTTCTTTTGTCGACGTTGTTGCGAATAGCCTCGCCATCGTTTTCCCAGTTAACTACCATCTCATTATTGCCAAACCAACGACGATAGTCCCCTCCCTTAACATAAGGAAACCATTTTCGATTTGAGTTTCTAGCATCATCATTACTCTTGGCAGAAAAGTAGATGTCCGAATATGCGACCTCAAACCAGAACCTCAAGAAGAGATCATTGTTTGCGGTAGTCATTCCTTCTCGGGAGTCAACGCAATCTCTGAGACAAGTTCCCTTAAACGCAGCTTTTAGCCTATCATTTGCCCGATACAAAAAAGCATTAGCTGGATATGCATTAAACTCCGTCATACTTACCACGAAACAGTCGGAGTTAGCCCTGTAAACAGCAGATTTAAGCGCAAGTTCCTTGTCTTTTGAAGTCGGATACCCTTCAAGCCTGACATAGAGACCTTGAATAGTACTTTCACTGGTATTATGAATGACAAAAGCTGTTGTAGATACCACCTCGCCACTAATCGCTTCGAAGGCACGAGAGCCCAGATGGGCCATCGTAACAATTGGACTAGCATCAATCATCCGCTTGCGTAATAGACGATATCTCTCCTGAAACATCCAGGATTGGAGCGTGACCAAACTCGTATATCCACCATTGCAAGTCATTGAGCAACATCGGGTAATAAAACAGGTACATGTATTATATTTTTCGACTTTATAATGCAAAGACAACCAATTCTTGAACCACTCTTCAGCATCGCTATTCTTGAGGTAAGGTGGATTAGTTACCGTAACTGTGTAGTTGCTGCCTAGAATCTCTACCGTACGCGTCAGCCTATCCAACTCAATACGCAAGCTTGCGGCCTCCATCGTACCGTCGTTCGCGAGCGCATCCTTTGCTCTTCTAATCCGCTCACTCAAGTCCTCCGGAGGCACGAAGAGGCTCCCTACCTCATTCAGATGCGCAAGCGTGTTCATTAGCTTCGTGTCCTCATAAAACCATGAGATGAGTCGGCGCTCCTCAGGTGCGGGGGCGAAGTTATGTACTGCTACGACATTAGCGTCAATGTCCTTACTCAAAAAGCTGGGGTCTTTCTCTAGTGCCTTCATCTCAAGACAGAAGCTCGCAATCTCGGACGCTCGGTCATCAATCTCGATGCCGATAAGATTGTTCTTCAGAATGAGCATGGGAATGTCATCCGGGCGGTAGCCCTCCTCCTCGTACATGAGATAGAGCAAGTCAAAGGCGTAGACGAGAATGTGCCCGCTGCCGCAAGCAGGATCGAGGAAAGTGATGTCCTCTGGCGAGTAAATCTCAAGGAAATCAGTTTCGGATTCCTTAGGGGCAATGTAATAGTCCATATGGTCGATGAGCTCAGAGTCGGGGAAGTTGAGCATCCAAAGGCGTCCGAGTGAGTTTTCCACGAGATAGCGAACGATCCAATCGGGCGTGAAGAGCTGCGTTGCGGGGGCAATGTCAGCGGCCGTAGCCTTCTTCTTCGACGCAAAGAACGCGTCCTTGCGCTCGCTCACGTAGAACTGGTAAAGCCAGCCCATTACCTCGACACCGTCATTGCAGATCGCCTCGTCGAGACCCGCGCAGATTCGCTTTAGCACCGACCCCTCGCTCAGAAGGTCTGTCGGTGCCAGCAGCTCGATGGCTCCAGCGGTATCATGACCGGAACCGAAGAGATACCCCATACTTCTCTCGTACATCTGGCAGGCGGACGTCAACAGCATCACGTATGCCTTGCCGAGAGGGTCGTTGGTCTGGACTTCCCCGCTCAGGACCTTCGCAACCATGTCACGGACCCCTTGGGGGAAGTCCAATCCAGGTGCGTAAATGCCTCTCCTTGCGTCCGCCAGAATTGCTGGCATCGTCTCGCCGTCGCGAGGGGAAACGATGCCGACAGGCGTGTAGCCGCGAACGTCCATGTAGCGCAAGGCGCAAAGGCGGTTGAACCACGTGTATGCGACGCGCTCGACAAGGCCATCCCTGTCTGTGGTCGCGATTGCCTCAAGCAGTGAAATCACGTTGGGGTAGACGAGGCGCTCCGGCGAGTCTTGGGCCAGCACGCGGTCAAGCGCCATCCCCGTGCTAGACATGAGGGCCGTGCGGGCACCTAGCGCGACGTTCTTGATCCTGTTCGTATCCATGGCCTGCTCCTAGAGTACGATTCGCTCGTTGTTCTGGATGTGGCTTACGAGTCGCCTGGTCAGCGCATAGGCAAACTGCCGCACATCCTCCTCGGTGGTTAGGGTCTTGCCCTTGTAGCCATCGGGCATGCCTACCTGGTCGAACGT
>CACXDP010000477.1 GCA_902766445.1 uncultured Coriobacteriaceae bacterium | reverse complement strand
GGCGCCTGGGAGCTCTCCGACATGTTCCACTTCAAGGCCATCCAGCTCATCAGCCAGAACCTGCGCGCCTCCTACGCCGAGGCTTTGAGCGGCGAGCCTGGTGCCGGTCGTGAGGGCATGGCGCTCGGACAGTACGTGGCTGGCATGGGCTTCTCGAACGTGGGCCTAGGCATCGACCACGCCATGGCACACACCCTCTCCGCGCACTACGACACCCCGCATGGCGTTGCCTGCGCCATGCTGCTTCCCATCGCCATGGAGTACAACAAGCCCGTCGTCGCCGAGCGATTGGCCGAGGTTGCCGTCGCCATGGGCGTTGATACCGCTGGCATGAGCACCGACGAGGCCGCTGATGCCGCCATCGCCGCCGTCAAGCAGCTCTCCGCGGACGTGAACATTCCGAAGACCTGCGACGGTCTGGTGGAGGCCGATCTCGACCAGCTCGCGAGCGACGCTCTGGCCGACGCGTGCTATCCTGGCAACCCGCGCGAGGCCGACCACGAGACGGTCAAGGACCTCTTCCGCAAGATCATGGCTTAAGCGCGCACGAGCTAACCGGAGGGCCCGTCCCACCAAATGCAACGTGCCCCCGCAGGCTCTTTCCTGCAGGGGCACGCTTTTGACCACGATCCCGCTGTGGGATCGTGGTCAGTTTTGACGCCGATCCCGCTGTGGGATCGTGGTCAGTCGTTGCCGATGATGCCGTCTACAATGGATGACACGATGGAGATGATGATTGATCCCCAGAGCGCCGCCCAGAAGTCCACGACGTAGACACCGCTGCCAAAGATGTTAAGCGAGAGCCAACTCGCGATGTTGATCGAGAGGGCGTTGATCACAAAGTGAAAGATGCCAAGCGTGATTACGGTGATGGGCAGCGATATGACCTGCAAGAAAGGCCGGACGACGGCGTTGACGAGGGCGATGGCCAAGGCAAACATGATTATGCCCATCGTTCCGCCCGTCACGACCATGCCAGGTATGAGCCAAGTGGCGACAGCGGCCGCTATGGCAGTGGTGATCCAGGTGATGATGAATGACATATGGTCTCCTTTCGTTAGTACATGTGGGTACTGTACCCCACTGTTTGAGGTTCTACCACGGGAAGGGAACGTCTCCCGCATTTGTCACAATGGCGAGCATAGTGCAACTATGTCGTCATTGCGCAATGGGTTTTCTTCCCGTATGGTAGGACCGACGAGCAGTTGTGTAAGAGCTGCATGGACATGAGAAGGGGTTGACAATGGCGGAAACGTTGGCAGATGCCGTGGAGCAGGCGCTTGGTGAGCAGGGGGCTGAATTGCTGATGAATCCCCCAAGGTTCCTTTCTTTCGTGCTTGACCTGTATTCGGCGGACGAAGCCGAGCGGAACCTTCTTGCACGTAACGTGGATGAGGAGTTGTTGCGTCCCTTTACGTTGCTCTCTGCCTCCACACAAGCGGGTCCCGATGACTTGCAGGTAGCAGCTCAGGAAGCTTCGCGCATACTGATTGAGGAGCGGCTTATTTCCGAAGACCATGCTTATGGGATTGCTGGGCAGCTTATGATTGGCATCGGCCGGCATCTGGGAATTATTCCCACTCCACGCAAACAAGTGCTGACCGATGGAGAAGAGATGTCGCCAACCGTGACGGGCCAGGTAGGGCAGAGTGAGATCGCGCATCAGGAGGATCTTCCGCATGCGGGTGATATACCAGGGCAGAACAAGCTTCCGTCAAAGCTTGCCCTGCTTGCATTGGGCGTCGGCATCGCCGCGGTCGTCGCTACCGTGCTCCTTGTGGTTGTATTTCCGCAATTCCGCAGGACGGTTATACTTCGAGACGTGGACGGGACGAAAAACGTAACCATGCGGATCGAGGGGTGGCAAGGCGGTACCGTTGTTATGCCTGAGCCACCTGTGGAGCATGAGGGCTACGTCTTCTTGGGTTGGCATCCCGAAGTGGCTTCTGAGACATCTGCTTCGGTTGGGGTAGGTGAAGAGGTGCCGATAGACAGCTGTGGCTATTACCATGCCACATGGAATCCCCAGGTAGCCTATGACGGAAACGGTGCCGACTCGGGAAGTATGGAGACCGTCGACGTCGTGGGCAACCGCGAGTTCGAGATACCAAGTCCGGAGTACACGAGAGAGGGCTATGTATTCTCGGGATGGCGCGATAAAGACGATGAGGATGGTTTTATCCATAAACCTGGCGAAAAAGTTATCGTAAGCAAGCCCACCACGTTTCTTGCGGTCTGGAGTCCTCAGGTCGTGATTGACGAAATATCCATCAAGGACCTTGACGGTGTTTCGGGAAAGATCGAGGACTGGGACCCAACCATGGGATGTGTTGCGCTGCTTGTGAAGAACAACTCAGGCAAAACCCTTAACCTCTCCTGCGAGGCATCGACGCTCGGCAAGTCGGACAGCAAAGTGGAGGAGACCAGCTACGACTTCAACTATGTCGCCTCGGGCGATGCTGTCTTGTTTGCCGGCCCTCTGTTCAAGACGAAGAAAGCACAATCTGCTTCATACAGTATAGCGGTGGAGGAAAGCGGTGGTTGGGGAGCTCCTCTGGCGGGCAGTGTGACGGAGAAGATCGAGCGACAGGAGGAAGACGAGCTCGTGCTCGAGCTCAGCAATGCGTCGGATAAGAAAGCACAGATTTTTTCGGTGGGTATGATTGCGCGGGACAAGTCGAGCAACAGCTATGTCGGAAGAACCTTCGATAGCGTAGAGCTCAAGGGAGGAGAGAGCTGCGAGGTTACCTTTGACGATTCCGCGTTGCTTGGCCCGATTGCCGCGGGCCCGGATTGGCGCGAGCTTGATTGCACGTTCTATTTGATTGGTTGGATGGATGCGAAGTAGGGGGAGTCATGGTCGAATCTGGTGCGTCTTCGAAGTGGCCTGTGCCGCTCGTCATAGCTTTAGTGTCGCTTGCTGGGGTGCTCGTTGGAGTTGCCGTGGCCGTGGCGGTGGTCACGGTGCAGATGTCACAGCCAGCTACCATCATCGAGGGACCGCAGTCCGCAAAGACGGGTATGGCGGATGAAAGTGCTACAGCGAAGGCTGATGGCAAAGAGGAGGCCGTGGACGAGCAGAAAAGCGACGACGTGAATTCAGAAAACAGCGACGGCAAGGTAGAGGGCAGCAAGAACAAAAAGAAGGATGCGGAGGCATCATCGTCGACCAAGTCCATGGGACTCAAGGAGGCCAAGGACGTTTTCGTCGGCTCATGGGACTTCTTTAGCAGTTCGGGGACAGCGTCCGAGGATTACTTGGGCACATTTGTCATTCGCGAAGATCAGACGGCCATGCTTCGCCTGCTAGAGATGGGTCTGCCTGACGCGAGCGGCGGGCGTGCAATCACGGGTAAGGGAGAACCGCAGGAGTATTCTTGGGAGACAACAGCTGAGGGAATCGTACTTCATCCGCAGGAAGGGACGACGGCGTTCGATGCCAAGGACGTAAAGGCCAAAGTGTTTGTCGATTGGACGGACGACTATTGGACATACATAATCGCGCTTGACGATGCGTATTATCTGGGATCCACAGACCAAAAGAAGAGGGCGGGATGGGAGAAACGTGTCGATTGCGGTGAGTTCGATGTGTACCAAGTGCGCGACATGGACGTGGGAGTTGGTGACGACGAGCGTTGCGCCATACGGGTGATAGGCGCAGGTTATGACGTGGATGGACAGGCCGGTTATCTGCTCGAGGTAACCAACAAGACAGACGAGGAGATAAACATCGACATCGATTTTTCGGCGTCCTACAACAACTGGACTATAGCGGGAAAGCCCGGCCCCAACCCCGATTTCGAGAATCGCTATGTCGCAGCTGCGGCTGAGGATGGTACGCCCACGACCGAGCTCGTCTTTATGGGATTCCATCCGAGCTATTCGTCGAGTGACGGATCGAATCTTATGAAAGGCTACGACGGCGACCTGGACGGTCTTCATCAAGTTGTGGGTGGGCTAACGATAAGCCTTCAGGACACGTACGAGGACTCATCGTATGCATTCAACATAGAGTGACGAGGATTGACGAAAGGGACATGGATGAATGAGCTTCTGCAACGATCGCCGATACTACCGTGCTGAATTGAGGCAAACGTGAAAGAGCAGAATGCGATCGTCGATACTGGTCGTCAGTCTGGCTTCATGGAGTTCTCCTGCCCTACATGCGGCGCGCGCGCGTCATCGCGTCGGATGCGGGAGCCGCCTCGAAATGCCTCTACTGCGGAAGGGACTTGGTGCCGTCGGATCTCGCTGCGGCGGGCGACGTGCCGGGCTTCTTCGTGCCCTTCTCCTTGACGCGTGGGCAGGCAGAGGAGAGCTTGCGCAACCATCTCAAAGGCAAGGCATACCTCGCTCCTGGCTTTGATCCGAAAGTCGAGCGAATGCAGCGCTTGTTCGTTCCCTACTACGTCCACGACGTGTTCGTGCATGGTGAGGTGGGTTTCGTCGGTAGTCGAGAGGTGCAGGAAGGCAAGCATCGGCATACGTATTACTATGCGACACGCATACATGGACGCGGGGAGTTCGTCGGCATCGCCACGGATGCGTCGTCACACATGCCTGACGGCTTGATGGAGAACATCGCTCCTTTTCGCGCAGGCAAAGCCGTACGGTTGCGTCCTGCGCATGTGTCGGGTTTCCTTTTCGAGGTGCCCGACGAACCCATGTCGAAGGTGTCGGACAGGGCAAGGGAGCTTGCCTCTGGATCCTTCCTTGAGGCGGCGGACGAATACATGCGCGACGCGCCGGTGGGGACATTCACTCGTAGTGTGTTTGGGTTGACGGTGTCGCAAGAGACAGACGCCAAGCTTGAGTACATCAGTGGCCCCACCGATATAGGACACGAGGCGTATGTGTTGGAGGGTCACCTGGTGGCGCTGCCGGTATGGTTGCTGTACTGCACATGGGAGGGCGAGGACTACCTGTTTGCTGTGAATGGGCAGACGGGGAAATGCGCCGGGGATTTGCCCATGGATGTGAGCAGGCAGCAGAAGGACAAACGTCTCACGTCGAGGCTAGAGTCGATTGGTGGACTTCGCATCATTGGTTTTGTGCTCTTCTTTGTCATAGCGCTTTTCAACTCTATGGTTTCCGCAGCTTATCCCGGACTTAGCGCAAGTTTGATGGTGTTATTGTTCATCCCGCTGCTCCTAATATTTATCGGTGGGAGCAAGACCCTGGAAGAGATGGGGGAGGAGCAGCGAGAGCGGGAGGCTCATCGTCTTGCCGAGGTGAGGACTGCATCGAAAGCTACAAGTTCGGCAAACATCCAAGAAAGACAAGAGGTGCGCTTCAGTTTGCGTATGTGCAAGTATGCTGGCTGTGTGTTCAAGCATTACGCATTAGCTATGGTTGAGCATGCCACCTGGGATTCGGACTGGCGTCATACGGTCATGATTGAATACGCAAATGACGCCTGCGATGAGCTCTGTTCCAAGGCATCGGCAAGGGGACCTGTCGTCAGGAGAACCAAGGGAATTCCATTGGACTTGTTCGTGCCATATGACCAGACTCCTATCTCTGTATGTGATGGGGCGCTTGCTGATGGCGTGCATGGGTTCTGTATCACTGAAGCGGGGCTGTGGTGTTGTCCGCAGGGGTTTGGTGAGAATGCATGTTTTGTGAGCTGGGAGGAGTATGCCTGGGCGGCGGGTCCGATGACCCGTGGGAACCAGCCCATCCTCTATGCGGGCAGCAAGCCCATCGCATGTCTCACGGCACATCAAGCCTTGCGCGAGGAGCTCATGCTTATGTACGCAAAGCTGCGCGCCAAGGCGAGAGAGGTCTATCCGTGGGATTTGGTGGTATCGACGAAGCCTGACATCGCGGCGGCCCTGGTGATGGCCGAAGCCGTAAGGGAGGCATGTGGCCCTCTTGTCGCCCGATCGGCGAATGTCGCCCTGCTTCCGAGCGGTAAGACGATGTCGTTCCTCGAAATCAATGCTACGGAAATGGTGTATCTGGCACATGAGTACCTGAATGGTCCGCTTGAGCGTGTTGGCTTTGCCATCACGTCAGAGGGATTCGTGTGTCGAGAGCCGGATGCACTTGAGAAGCCGTACCATGTGGACTGGAAGACACTCTCGACGCTTAAAGAACCCACGCTTCAGGGCAGGTGCGTTTGTGCCGGAGGGACGACGCTCGTCTGCTATTCTGGCGATTCGGAGACTTTGAACGCCCTCTTTCAACTATGCCGAGATCTGCGAATTCGTGCAATCGAGGCGTATGGTGGGAAGGTCGGACTGCGGATCAGGAGACCCAAATGGTGATGGAGGAATCCATACCGGCCATCTGCTCGAGGTAACCAACGAGGCGTACGAGGAGATAAACATCGACTCGGACGGTCTTTATCAAGTTGTGAGTGGTCTAACGAGTCTTCATGCCATTGCCCAATCGGGTCCTCCTACACATGGTATCAATGTATGCGTCGTTTGGTTGTTCCGTTGAAAGGGGCTGACATGGGGGATTTGCGTAAGGTGCCGAGCGGATGCGTTGCTTTTGCCCTGGCTTGTGCGCTGTCGATTGGCGGCATGCCGACATGGGCGCTTGCGGAGGGGGTAGCTGCCATCGAGGCGGACTCGGCGATTGACATGGGGCTACCCGAAGAGCCCGTCGTCGAGGACGGGGGCCTTAATGTGTCAGATGACTCCCTCGACCAAGAGCTGCCGATTGCAAGTGAGGATGATTTGGTGGAGGTTGCGTCGGCCGACGGCGGGCTGGACGAGGTGGAAGCGGTTGCCGATACCACCGGGGAGGCAGGATCCGAAGGCGGATCGGATGACATCGCGCTCGCGCCGCAGACAAGCGACTCGCGACAGGTCGCGAAGGCCTCCACGGCAAAGAGGTCCATTGCTGGGGCAACGGTTTCGGTCGCCAAGTCCTCCTACCGATATACGGGCAGCGCCATCAGGCCTACACTCACGGTCAGGGTCGGCTCTGCCACCCTCAAGAAGGGAACAGACTACACGGTAGGATACGCGAACAACGTGAGTGCGGGCACGGCCACAGCCACCGTCACGGGCAAAGGCGGGTACTCCGGTACAAAGAGGGTCACGTTCAAGATAACTCGTCGAAGCATTGCCGACGCGAGCGTCTCCTCGATTAGTGACAGAACCTACACCGGCAGCGCTATCAAGCCGAGTCCGACGGTGAAAGTGGGCGGGCGCACGCTCAAACTCGGTACTGACTACAAGCTGAGTTACGCCAACAACACCAAGGTCGGTACCGCAACCATCACGGTGACGGGCGTCGGCAACTACACTAGTAAGGTGACGAAGAAGTTCAAGATCGTGAACAAGCCCGTGACCATTTCGGGCGATGGGTGGAAGACCACGCTCCCGGAGTACTGGCGCGGTAAGGTCGCGAAGAGCAGCCGCACGGACGCGACCTACGGAAAGGCGTGGGAGGTGTGGCCCAACGGTCGGAAGCAGTACACGATCCTAAACATGTATGCAACTTCGGGAAGTACCATAAGCAGCCTTTCGCGCATCCCTTCCATCGGCACCGTCAAGCTCAAGAGCGGGCAGACGGCACAAGTTAAATGGCTCCAGAATGGCTGGGCCGGATTCGTGGTAAGGCTGGGGAATGGCAACACTCTCGTCGCCATGACACCTGAGTATTACAATACCTGGTCGTTTAACGATAGGGGTATCACGTATTCTGCCGAGAGTGTTGGCGTGGCGGAGGATCTGCAGTCGCTTGGGACCATGTCGTATAGCTGGAACGACTACGAGGATGTTGTCCTCACCTGCCTGCAGGCAATAGCCTCGCGGACGACCCTCAACTAACGGAGGAGGTTGGGCCTTCGGTCGCGTGGCAAAACCGTGAGCATGTCTTAACGAGTGCGTGATTCGTCTCCCGAACCACGCACTCGATTCGGTTGGAGCTGCGTCCGTTGGGGAGTGCTCCAAACGGCACAAATGGCATGCCGCGGGTGTGAACCCCAATCGCAGTCGGGGGAATCGAGCCTCCTGAGCCTCTAGAAAGATGTCCCGTGGGACTGATATGATGCAACGCAAGGTCTATGGAAGAGACGAGGACGTGCTATGGCTCTTTGCTTGGTGCGCTCGCGTGACGAGCGCTTGGTGGATTCATGTGTGCTTGGGGCACTCAGGCGTGGCGTAAAGGATTGCGGAGCGGCGGTGTTGCTCGTGCCGAGCTTTCCGCAGGCGCTCGCAGCTCAGCGAGTGCTGGCCTCGGAGGGTGATCTCGCTCTGGGGGTCGAGACGACCACTCCGTCGGCGTGGGTGCGCGATACCTGGGAGAGGTGGGGTGATGGTCGTGCCTTGGCCGACGCATGTGTGCTCACGGTGCTCGCTTACGAGGCACTTCGTGCGGCCACGCTGGAGGAGCGCGGTCCACTCGCCCTTCTGCCTGCCACGGTGGATGTGGTTGCCAAGCTCGTGAATCGCTCGCTGCCGTGGTTGCCGCTGAGGGAAACGGGTGCCGTGGATGTGGCTGCGTGCGAGCGTGCCGGTCTAACGCATGCCGAGAGCTGTCTCGTGCGCATGGCAGGGCGCACGGCTCAGGGGTTGCACGCGCATGGTTACGTGGCCCCGTCCGAGGCGTCGGCGATGCTAGCGCAGTTGCTGGCAGAGGCAGGTGTTGTCCTGCCACACGTGGTCGTTGCGGGCTTCCCTTGGATGGGGCGCGCGGATCGTGACCTGTTGGGCAAGCTAGGCAAGGTCGGGACGGTGACCTTCGTGGCGGACGTCGTAGAGGGGCCGGCGTCTGGGAGAGTGAGGCAACTGCTGGATCTGCTCGAGCGGGAGCAGGGCGGACTGCGATGTGAGGGTGCGTGGCAGGAGGGCAACTCCGATGGAAAGAAGTTCCTTCGCGAGGAACCGCTGCAAGAGTTGCTTGATGCCCTGTTTGGCGATGAGAGCTGTGGGCAGGAGGCGCGCGATGCCGTCGAGTTGCTCCTGCCCGCTGGCCCTCTTGCGGAGGCTGAGCTTGTGGCCGAGCACGTGGCGAAGTTGGTCGAGCAGATGCCGCATTCCGAAGGAACGGAATCGCCGTCTGTAGTAGTGGCGGTAGGGGATGCCGAGCGTGCTTGGCGCGAGCTCGTGCCCAAGCTCGAGGAGCGCGGAGTCGCCACGCGCGCGCAATGGACGAGTCCACTTGCTGAGAGCTCGTCTGCTCAAGCGTTCTTTGGCTATGCAATGCAGGTGGCATATTTGAGCGAGCTGGCTGCGACGTGGCCAGAGCCCGCCGAGGGTCTCGAGGGTCCGGTGCCGCAGCTTGGCGACATGACTTGGTGGCCTCCGCGCGAGCTCGTGGACTTCCTCTTTGAGGACATGGCCCATATGGAGCCCCACAAGGTTTGGCACCTCGACGCCTTGTGGCGTGGAAATCGCCTGCTCACTCCGGCGCGCGTGCTTGAGATGCTTCAGTCGGAGCGGCTCACCTCCGCGCCGGTCGCGCGTGCGACCCAGGAGTTGCTGCGTGGTCGCCTGGGCAGTGCCGCATCCAAGCTGCTGGCTCCCTACGGTGCGGCGGGCTCTCCTGCGCGTGACGCTGTGGCGGACAAGTCCTGTGCAGTGCTGCAGTCAGTACTCCAGCTTTCGGGCACGTTGCGTAGGCTCGGTGTCTCGTTCAATCCTGAGCATCCTGAGGAGCGTCCTCTCACGGAGGTCGTGTCGCTCATGGGATGGGCTGCGGCAGGGCGTCAGGTGGTAGCCCGAATCGGTGTGGGCTCTGCGCGGGAACAGGCGCGCGTGCTTGTCACCACGATGGAGCAAGCGGCAAAGATGGGGGCCGCCACGGCTGACGTCGCCGTTGTCTGCGGCCTCACCTCGGTCGAAAAGCCGGTCGAGGGCAAGGAGAACGTGCTCCAGGCGATGCTCGAGCTTCTTGGTGTCGAGCCTAAGGCAGACCCGCTCGCACATGCTCGCGCGGAGTTTCGTGCGCTGCTCGGCGTAGCGCGCTCGCGTGTCGTGCTCGAGCGGGCGACGGCAGATGCCGATGGGGAAGAGACGTATCCTTCGGTGATGCTGTCGGAGCTTCTTGCCGCTTGTGGAGTGTCAGAAACCTCGCTGGCCCATGCCTTCAGAAGCGAGAGGCTCGTCTCGCAGAACCTGAGTCGTTCTGGCAACGGAGCTAAGTCTGTCGGTCAGGACTCTCCTGCTCCTGCTGGTCGACTTACGGACGCCTCGCGTGAGCTGGTCTTTGTGCCACAGGCTGGCAAAGATACGCTTCCCGATGGATTGCCGATTCTCTCTGCGTCGCAGATTGAGACCTATCTCGAGTGTCCCTACAAGTGGTTCAGTCTGCGACGTCTACATCTGGGAACGGTTGACGCTGGGCATTCCGCTCTCGAGATGGGCACGTTTGCGCATCGCGTGCTCGAGGTGACGCATCGCGAACTGCTCCTGCGAGCCTTGGAGGCAGAGTACGGTCCCCTCTCGCTTGAGGAACTGCTTGCGCTCGTTGACAAGGACCCAGCTCGCCACATTCCCGGATCGCGTGTGGAGAAGGATGGGCTCGACGAGGCCCAGACCGCATTGAAGCTGGAGTTCGAGCTCCATCGCGAGCACATGTATTTGGAGCGCAGTCCTCGTGCAGGCCAACAGTTGCTCATAGCGCATGACTCGGCCGAACGCGCACAGGAGCAGAGACTCGAGGAGGACCTGCTCTCGTCGCTCGAGTACGAGACACGCATCCTCGAGGGCTTCGAGCCGCGTTTCTTTGAGTGGAGCTTCGGTCGCCACGAGCTCGTGAAGTACGCTGGGGCCTACTTCACTGGCACCATCGACCGCATCGACGTGAGTCCGCACGGCACGGCGGTGATCATTGACTACAAGCACAAGAATCCTCTGGTTTTTGCCAAGGAGTACGATGCCTTGCAAGAGGGCGTGCTGGAAGGGACGCTCCTGCCATCGCGCGTTCAGTCGCTCATATACGCGCAGGTCGTACGGCGTGCCTTCGAAGGACGGCTGCGCCTCGTGGGCAGCGTGTACCTCAGCACGAAGGCTCCTCATGCGTTGGCAGGTGTTGCGGACGAAAGCGTCGTGGACCTCGTCTTTGGGCGTGTAAGCGCGAAGAGGCTGCCCTGCGTAAGCGTTCCTCCCAACGACGAAGGAGAGCCGGGTATGAACGACCTGCTCGACCGTACCGAGGAACTCATCGCCGAACAAGTGCAGCAGATGCTCGCCGGCAACGTCGAGGCGCGTCCGCGCGACCAGCATTCCTGCGACTATTGTCCCGTCATGCAGTGTGAGAAAAGGATGGCGCGCTAATGGCAACGATTGACCTCTCCCGTCTGAACGACTCTCAGCGCGACGTGGTGCTCAGGCTCGACGAGCCCTTGTTTGTGGCGGCGGGCGCTGGCTCGGGCAAGACATTCACGCTCACGGCGCGTCTCGTGCACGCCCTCTCGCAAGGCTCGGCACCGGATGGGGGGCGCTATCTCGACTCTATCGACGAGGCGCTCGTCATCACCTTCACCAAGGCCGCCGCACTTGAGATTAAGGACCGAGTGCGCGCAGCCCTACGACGGGCTGGGGAAGAGGATCCCTACTTGCGGGAAGAGTCGCTTCGCGTGGATGGTGCCTGGATCTCGACCATTCACGGCATGTGCTCGCGCATCCTCAAGCGCCATGGAGTGGAGCTGGGCATTGACGCCAGCTTCGAGGTGTGCGAGGGCAGTGTTGCCGAGGCTCTTCTCGCTCGCTCGCTCGATGACGTGCTGACTGAGGCGCAGCGGGATGAGCCTTTAGAGAATCTCTTTGGGGAGTTCGCCCTATGGGGAACGGGCGGGCAGGGGGATAGCTCGGTTGTGGGCATGATTCGACAGCTTCGCGACGAGGCCAGCAAGTGCGTGCATGGCTTTGACGACCTCGTCTGTCCACAGTCGAACCAGACGCCCTCGGTGATCGCACGACTGCGAGCCAGCCTCGAAGCCCTAGCGGCCCAGAAGCTCACTGTCAAGCAGGCGGTTGATGTTGACACCGCGCTTGATGCCGTCAGGAAGTTCTGCGACCTGCCGATGGGGAAGCGCAATGCCGAGCGTGCATGCGAGGCGCTTGAGGGTTTGAAGGTCCCAGCCTTACGTAAGCGCGACCTAAAGCCACTCGCCGACGATGCCAAGGAGGCGCTCGCTGAGGCGGTGGTGTGTGCTCACTACGAGCGTGTGCAGGCGTACGTCCCACAGCTCATAGAGCTGGCACGCCGTGTGGACATGCGTTATGGGGAGCTCAAGCACGAGCGTTCCTATCTGGACAACAACGACCTTGTCGAGCTTGCCCTGCGCGCCGTCCAGACGAATGCGCAGGTCGCGCGTGACTACGAAGGCCGCTTCAAGCTCGTGATGATCGATGAGTTCCAGGACACTGACGAGAAGCAACTGCGTCTCATTTCGATGCTCTCGGGTGAGGATGCCTGTCACCTCACCACGGTGGGCGACGCTCAACAAGCCATCTATCGCTTCCGAGGCGGTGACGTCGAGGTGTTCCGCGCACGTGGGACAGGTTTGGATAAACGCCATCACGTGCAGATGGACGTCAACTATCGCAGCGACCATCATGTGCTCGCCCTCGTGGAGCGAGTGTGCGGGGATGCGGGACTCTTGGACGACTTCCTCAAGCTGGCGGGCAACGCGGGTCGCAAAAGCGGCTACGTAGCGCGTGTCGAGGAAGGCGTCGAGCCGCCGCGCGTGTTCTTGGAGGTGGCTACGGGTGGTACGGCCTCGCTCACGAGCGCGACGCTCGCGGCGCAGCTGGCGGATCGCATGGCGCAGCTAGCCCATGCTGGCCAGCCTGTGGGAAGCATGGCCCTCTTGCTGGGTGCCACGAGCAAGGTGAGCCTCTATCTGGACGCGTTGAGAGCACGCGGGCTACAGGCGGTGGTCACAGGCGGATCTTCCTTCACATCCACGAACGAGGTCGGGGTGGTGCAGGCTTTGCTACATACCTTCGCAAATCCGCGCGACACCGAGGAGGGACTCTTCCGCGTCCTCTCCAGCGATATGTTCCGTCTGGACGCTGACGACTTCTGCCTCTTGGGAACGCGTCGGCAGGACGTGCTCGACGCGCCGACGAAGCGTACGTTGGAACAGTGTTTCGTGAGTGGGTGCCTCGAACTCTACGGTGACGCACGTCCGTCTGCCAGGCTCGTCGCAGCGCATGAGGTGTTGTCGCGCGCGTTCTCTCGCTTGGGCCGTTGGGAGCTTGCGGACGTCTGTCAAGCCGCCATCGAGGAGAGTGGCTGGCTCGCACGCTTGGAGCGGCAGGGCACCGACGGTCTTGCGGTGGCCGCTAACGTGTTGGCGGCAGTACGGTATGTGCGCGAGCTAACGAGCAGCCTCGAGCTGGGCGTGGCGAGAGCGGCCGAGGAGTTTGATCAGTGGCTAGCGGTGGCGAAGCTCACGCCAAAGAGCTTGGCTGGTGATGATATCGATGCGGTGCGGGTCATGACGATTCACGGGTCGAAGGGCCTGCAGTTCGGCGTGACGGCCGTCGCGGAGTGCTGGGGCAAAGCCGAGGCTAAGGGAAGGCTTGCGGTCGGTAAGGTCGAGGATCGGCAGGTGGTGTGCCTGAAGCCGAACGCGGCGGACTCGGACTCCTTCAAGAAATACCGTGGCAGCGTAGAATCGCCGGAAGACGTGCGCTCCTGCTCGAACGTGTCGGAGTGGGCGGCATGGCTCAATGATGCGGAGATTCGAGCACAGGCGGCGGAGAAGGCGCGCCTGCTCTATGTGGCCCTTACGCGCGCCGAAGAGGCCTTGGTTGTGGGGCTGCCCGTTGCCGAGAAGGAGTGGTTGCGCTCCGACCTTGCCATGGGGATGCTGGGGGCGTTTGCCGACATGGACGAGCTCGCTGCGGGCGAGAGCGTCGTGGACATAGAGCCTGAGCTAGGCATCGAGTGCGAGGATCGTGTGGACGACGGTATGGGGGGAACGGCCATCGTGCGTCATCGGATGGATGTTGCTCCAGGCGTCGCGCGCGTTGTTGAACTGGTGCGAGGAGAGAACAAGGATGACCCGTGGCGGGCT
>CACXDP010000476.1 GCA_902766445.1 uncultured Coriobacteriaceae bacterium | reverse complement strand
GTCGCCCTCCACGAGCACGGGGTCCTCGCCCGAGTAGAGGCGCGAGAACTTGTACAGGTTGCGCGTGCCGCTCCCCAGCTCCTCCGATCGGCCCATCTGCGTGAAGACACGCGCGATGATGGGGTTCTTGGGCGTGGGGTCGAGGTTCTCGAGGTCCACCGGCCCGCTCCAGAGGGCGCGGCTCGCGTTGCGCGTTCGGATGCCGTCCCGGTCGATGGTGACGGTCGCGATGCGCGGGCTTACGAACTCGCGGTGGATGAGGGTATTGCTCACGAGCTCGCGCACGATGACGCCGCGCGCGCCGACGCGACGGGTACCGTCCAGCACGAAGGAATCGGGCAGCCACCGCTCACACCAGCCGACCAGCTCGTCGTAGGCGAGCATGAGGTTGGCCGTGCACGTGAGGCGGTCGTCGTAGCGCTCGGCATCGAGGCGCCGCAGCACGCAGTCGGTGCGGTAGACGGGCGCCACGTCGAGGATCGTCTCCTCGCGACCGAGCAGCATGATTGCGGCGAGGTTGAAGCCACGCTCGCCGCTCACGGGGTCGCGGGAGACGAGGCGGGCGTCCCGCAGCAGCTCCTCGTCGTCGAGCGCGAGCCACCGGTGGCCTGCGTCGTTCGCGCGGACCTCGTCGCGCAGCATCTTGAGCAACGAGAGGTCGAGGTCAGCCTCTTCGACCCAGGGGTAGACCCTGCGCTCGGTGTAGTACGACTGCTTGCGCACGGCCATCGCCGCCCTGTCCGCCTCGCCCGTGAGCCGGACGTCGGCGTCGCCCCTGCGGTCGTAGACGACGCCCTTGTAAGCGTAGACCGAGGGGCCCATGGGAACCCACACGCGTATGACGACGCGACCGTCCCCGCACGGGATGCGCTCGCACTCAATGGCCGGGGCGACGTTGAACAGCTTGGGGTTGCAGGTCACGTTCACGAGGTTGCGCTCAATGGGGAGCGCGAACCGCTCGGGAACGCCCTCCACCGAGCCGTCGTCAAGCACGCCGAGCAGCAGGCTCCCGCCTTGGCGGTTCGCGAACGAGCAGATTGTCTCGAGGACGTCCGCGCCCGGCTGGTTCCCGCAGCGCTTGAACTCGAGTCCGATGCCCTCCCCCTGGGAGAGGTACTGAGCGAGGCGTCCGTCCATGGCATCCTCCCGTGACGATGGCTGGCTTTCTGGACATGATAAGCACTTGTCCAGATTGTGTCCAGAAAGATGTCCGGAATACCCGAATGCCGCCTCGGCGACCGAAAAGCGGCAGGTTGTCGCGACGTCGACGACATTCGAGCGCCATGGCACGCGAGGGCAAGAGCTCCATGCTGTCAATATATCCCACATGCTGTTCAGACGAAGCGTCCCCACGCAGCCCCTCAAAGCGGCTATTTGATGGCGTCCGCTACGTAGACGCCGCGGCTAACGGCTGAGAAGGCCATGCGCCGACTCATGTTCGCGAGCATGCCGATGTGTTTTGAATACCCAAAACGTATAAACATAGCTACGGCCACTGCATGCCGAGCCGACTCGCAAGCAACGCTCCAACCCATGCGGCCTTCTTATCCTCCCCATTCGGCATGAGGGTCAATCCAAAAAAACCTGTGGGTGGAGGTCTTGCTTTTGGCATTCCCGGACCTCCGCGTTTGTTGGCGACCACGTGTCGCGTTCCTCGAGATCGACGTTGGCGTGGCTGCGTTCCGTGGGATTGACGTCCACGTGGCGAGATTCCCCCGGATTTGCGTCCGCGTGGCTTGCTTTCCTTGGAATCGGCGTCTGCGTGGCCAGATTCCTCGTGATTTGCGTTCCCGTGGCAAGAATCGCCACGCCAACGTCGATCAGGAAGTAAAAAACCACCCCAACGTCAAATCCATGGAACGCGTGCCACGCCAACGTCGATCCCGGTGAACGCCCACCACACCAACGTCAAATCCATGGAACGCCACGCGTAGCCGGACGGACGGTCCCCTCTACGGCTCGAACATTTGTTACGTTGCGGAATAGAACCGTCCAATGCTGGCCCGTATGCGGCTGCCGACCCACAGGGCGAAGGCTCCGCGTGGTCCCGCATACATCCCGCGATAGTCAAGTCGTCAAAGCGGCTTTATGACGACGGCCACTATGCAGACGCCGCAGTTGACGCCTTCATAGAATTCAACCACAGGGCAAAGAAGCTATACAAAGAGGCCCGTCCCGATGCAACCGTGATTCCCGGCGGAAGGGATTTATGAACAAGCTCTTCGCATCCAAGAGCCCCATTCCAAGCGTCCGCCACACAATCCGATCGATTGCCTATGCATGGCAGTCCGGCGCATGCTCTTGAAGCAACAGCAACGTCAGATTTCGTACAAACGAGTGAATCTTGTGCACACGAAAGCTTAACGTTCGCTCGCGCCCCACAACTGTTTGACACGTGGTTGCCAGGGGGCTGACTTGGTGTATAATGGAGTGCATTAGTAACCCCTTGGGAATAGCTACTCCCCTATTCGGATGTACGCAAAACCAAGGGGCTTTTTCGTCAACCAAGGAGACGAACAAAATGGAAAGCTCGATTGAGGTTATTAGCAAACCAATAGAGACGACCGCAATTCTTGTTGATGGAGGTTTTTATAGGCGTCGCGCTTACAACCTTTTTGGCGACAAGAGTCCGGAAATGCGTGCGGACGAACTCGTAACATACTGTAGACGACACTTAAGAGTTCGCGGAGAAAACACAAGTCGGCTATACCGCATTTTCTACTACGACTGTCCCCCGATGGCGGGGAACATATTTCATCCGCTCCTGCAGAAGACCATCGAAATGAAACGGACAAAGACTTATGAATGGACGACAAGGTTTATCGAAGAGCTAAGCTGCAAGCGAAAAGTCGCCATTCGCCTAGGGGAACTACAGGAGCGCGAATCAGCCTACCGCCTCAAGCGCAGGTCTACGAACGCCCTCTGCCGAAATGAGATTGAGGTGGCCGACCTCACAGAGAAGGACTTCGAGCCTGATTTCGTGCAAAAGGGGGTAGATATGAGGATAGGGCTCGATATCGCTTCCCTCACTCACAAGAGCCTCGTGTCTCGCATCGTGCTCATTGCCGGAGATAGCGACTTTGTCCCCGCGGCAAAGTATGCGCGACGGGAAGGCGTGGACTTTATCTTAGATCCCATGTGGCAATCGATTAGGCCAAGCCTTAACGAGCATATCGATGGGTTACGCTCATGCGTGGCAAAAAACCCAGACCCTGCAACCGAGAGGTTGCACGCAGACTATGTTCCCACGCCTGACGACAGCGAGGACGAGCAGGTGGGGGGCTGATTTTGCCCGACGCTCGTTAAGCACCCCTTCGACTTCCTCACCCAGGGTGTCGTCTTTATCGACGAGATAGAATCGCACATGCACCTCAAGCTCCAGCGGGAAAGCCTCCCGTTCCCGGCGAGAATGCCAGGGCCAAAACTCACTGTAAGCCGCAGTTCCAGATACGCGCACAACAAGCAAAGGTCATCAGCCAAGAAACCTCAAAGCTTGCGTAGCTGTGAAAGCTGAGACTTCAACTAATAGCCGAATACAACTGGCTTACCTTATCCGACGGCAGGGTCACGCCACACGCTGTAGTCAGGCAACCGCAAGAGATGTTGCAGCTTCGCAACTAGCCCATCGTGCGTAGAGAGAAGAAATCGCATGTATTCTTCGCAGCTCATGCCCACCGAGTTTTGAATCGCCTCCCGCAAGATCTCCCATGCACCCATCGACCCCCTTGTAATCGACACAATGTCAGGCCCAAAGTCGTAATGGGTGAAGGCGTTTCTTAGCCTACGCATCTTCTTGAGAGCCTGCTTTTCTTCGCGCGTGGTGAGCCCTTGAATCTCCCCAATAAGCTCAACTGGAAGACCCAGTTTAGTTGCCGATTTGTGTACATATCCTATAAGATTTGATATCGACTTGTAGGCGTGGCACAAGGTAACGGTCTCAAGCTTTACCCATACGTAGTCATCAAGAAACCCTCCTTGACGGAATATCCGATGGACGTTGACTGCTCAAGCACACGAGGAATTGGGGTCTCACCATACAGGTTGTACGCGGTCGCAAACGTGCTAAGTATAGGCACACCGTCATAGTAAGTGATGCCGACATCCGGCGCAAAACGACTCAGCGATTTGCCCATTAATCCCCTCGAGGACAATTCTCAAACAAAGGTCATTGCTCTTCGCCCCAAGAAGCTCCTCAATCGTCAACTGAGCCTCCTGCACACCGAGGACCATCCACATCGCGTGAACACCGCCGTCCGCCGTCGCATTCTCACGGGTAATCGGTCGTTTCCCGGCAGCCATTCTACGCCGCTAATGCACGGCAGGCAATTCACCTCTTTAATCTATTAGCCTTCGTGTCACCCACACTTTACAAGAGGGGTTTTATCCCAAATGTTCTGGAACGTCAGCTGGCCACTCACGCATCACCTTTCGAAAGAGAACCGCAACGTTTTCCATACAAAACGAGGAGAAGTCGTCAAAGCAGTCACATATCTCCTGGTCACTCGGCCTGAATCCGTCGATATCGTCCACCATCATGCCGTCCAAACGAATGTACATCTCCATGTTTCTAAGCGCGTCATGCTTCTCCGCAAGAACTGGGACCAATTCCTCAGGAACCGTTGGCTCGCGCAAGATATGTCCAAGAACATTTACAAGGCCACGCTTCATGCTCGGCTCTCCATGCAATAGTTCATCACGAAACCATCCTTTGCATAGGGCTTCTCGCCATCCCAGGGGTCGACGCTATAGTCACTTTCCCTCACGTACCCACCCCTATCCTCTATCGACTCTAGCTGTCTCCTTGGGACGTCTTCGCATATTAGCCCTGCATATAGCTTATCAAACTCGACTATCACGTTTATTCATCTCCCTTTGCGAATGCCATTCGCGCATCGTCTCTATCAAGTACGGATATATAAATGCCCTCTTCTCCGGCGTTTGGACATCCTCCTCGCCTAGCCTCTCGAAGAATCTGCTTTTGAGTTCATCCACTTCAGGCCCATCTCGCTCCTCCTTCAAATCCTTCAAAAGCTTTTCTAGCCTGTCATCGCGGTTTCTCTCCCATACGCCACAGCATTCTGCCAACAAACCGTCTAAATCAAGACAGCCATCTTCATCCCCTCTAATGAGGTCGTATAGTTCGCCATAGCTGTCAAATATTCTCTTGTGTCCACCCTCCCATGGCTTCATGCTGTAATTCTCGTAGCATATCAGGGCCATAAGCTGATCGCAGAAGTCTTCTTCAATCGCACGAACGACAAACTCGTATTCTTTCATACTCGTCGTACTCCCTTACGCGCTCCTTGCCCGGGATGCTAGATCATGCAGTCATCGCATATGTATTGGATTCTAGCGAAACTCTCGACGGGACGGATAGCACTGCTCCCAGCGATGGGATGAAATTGCCCACAAGCGGAGCACCTTATGTGTTCGCCCGAGAGGGCCAGACGCAGACCAATCTCTGCGGGCAGCACCTTAGCGCAGACTCCATCGCTCTCTTCTTTGAGGCATCTTACGATTTCGAAGCGATAGTCCCCATTCATGCACGTAAACTCCGAGATAAGCGCCAAAGACGGCTTCACACTGTTGAGTAGACGCAGGCAACCATCGAATCCCAGGTGGGTGGACTTTGGTTTTACACCCTCAACGTCCTTTTCATAGACGTCAGAGATGTTCATAATGAGAACGTCGCATCCGCCTAGTGCGGCGGACAAGTCCGAGAAATACCTCGTGTCCGACGTATATCCCCATGAGTGCTCTTCAGCATCGCCCTTGAAGCTGAACCGAATGCCGTAGGAGTCACCGTGTATATGCTCAATAGCAAAGACCTTCACACTTACGTCCTCTGCGAGTTCGAAGAAACGATCCCGTCCGCAGAGATCGCTCAGCAACGTAACCTCACGTTCGTCTATGTCGTCCTTGACTTGGTAGTACGTCGCGCAATCGAGAATCCAATGTATGGTATGGACTTCGACAGGGGTCGGCTTTGGCAGAAGCGAGGAGTAGAATCTCGCTCCCCTTTCTCGTCCCTTGTTGAACTCGTATAGCAGAGACGCTAGCCCCCGCACATCGGCGTTGTGATCGAGATGCGCGTGGGTCACAATAACCACATCAATGTCATCGACAAAAATCATGTGCTCGTGCATAAGCGCGATAAACCCGATACCCGGATCAACAGCAATTCCTAGTCCGTGCCACCGAAAGTAGAACCCGCCTCCAGAGCTTGTGCCACTGAAGGTAGACGTCCTAAACATTGGCGTTGACGAAGAGAATCCCTTTATACGTGTGAATGTATCCTCGATTCGCCTGGATTGCTTTGCGTGCTTGGCATAGTCAAGGTAGTGTTGCAACTGCGTCTTGCCAGAAAAGTATGACTCAAGGTATTGCGGGATGCCTCGCTTTCCTGTCTTCGCCATAACAGTCACCTCCACTTTTGTCGCACTGGCACCAAATCACGCGAATCGCATATTGGGTTTATTGCCCACATCGTGAGCAAAAGGTTGCACATTATTGCACGGTCTCTTTCTTCACACCAGTATCAGCATACCCTTTTCACCAATTGTTTTAACATGCGTCCGAAGGCTTCTATTTTAAACTGCTGATCTGTCGACAAGACTCCTTACCCTTTGCGTGAGTCAAATCGTTCTTGGAACCACCCTCACTTGGCAACGATACATATGCCGTTACCAGCAAGGAGCTCGAACCGTATGCCCCAGCCTCATTTTCAAATGGCTACTCTTTGCCCATATACAAAACGCCGATACGGGAGACCAATACTTTTGTGATCACGTGCTTCGCCACACGGCTACTTGTAATGCATGCGATTTCCATGATGGATTGCCAAGAAGGCCTCCACCTTATGGCTGCTGGCGCCATGGCGGCCTTGCGAAACCCAAAGTCTCACTCAAACGAAGTGACGCTAACGGCCGAGGAGGCCATGCGTCGGCTCATGTTCGCGGGCATGCTGATGTACCAGCTAGAAGAAGCCTCGCCGACGAACATCGCCACTTCGACTTGGCGCCCATAAGAGAAAGGGCACTCGTACCCCTCTCGCCTACAAGCACCAGAGCCGCTTCCGACGTCGGTAACATCAAGGACCGCTGGGTTCCGTGGAGTACGGAGACATGCGCCTGTGAATAGAGTGAATGCTCCACACCACATATTGAGCGTCTCGGCAATCGAGCTCGCCCATTGTCAAGTCAAGAATCTTATGCGATGCGTCCTGTCAAGAGTTACCGTTATTCCGCAAAGGGCTTGAAGATGGGCCACAACTCAGGGGTGAATCGATATATTTCTCCTCGTTGCGCTCCAGTTGCTTACCCAGGCACTTCTGGGCTTCTGGGTACCCATGCGTGGCGACCAAGGCACATGCTTCTGGAAGCACGAAACTGCTGGATTGCGTACGAGCGCGTGAATCTTGCGCGCACGAAAGCAACCGAAGGGTAGCGTTCGCTCGTGTCCCCTCAGCAACTTTGACACGCTGTTGCCGAGGGGCTGTGTTGGTTTCGAAGCAGGAATCGCCAGATGCCTCTGTTTCGACGCATACGATAAACCAAGCCGAGTCAAGTTAAATCAACCAGCCACTTACGTTTCGCTGAGTCTTTGCAAGATTGGGATCTGGAGCGTCTATGCAACTCTCCTCGCCGTTCCGCTTGCGAGCACAGAATGTCCCGTCATGCAAGTAGACACTTTTTTCGTCGGCAATTCCGACACTTCCGCGACTTTCACAAACGTGCCATGTGCATTCGAATGAGCGCCCGATATGTGCCATTTTCATGAGCCCCACATCCAAAGGCTTTGCCCATCGCGAGAACATCAATCGTTACCCTAACACTCAGTGTTACCGCTTATCCGATTCCGCTTGATGAATTAGCTCGCGCACAAAGCCTATGTTATCGTCATCGTCCCCTTCCTCCACTCCGGAGAGCACCTCCTGATAAAACGTTACTATGTCTTCGTCTTCGAAAATCCATTTCACCTGCGTGTTACGAGCCGCAGCGCAAAGATCAGCTATCTGTCGTTCGGACCAGCCATCATAAGTCTTTAGCTTCGCTATGAGCGCATGCGTAGTCGCAAAATTACGGCACTCCGCAAGAGCGTTTACCAGATCGTCCTTTTCACGTTCAGTCTCCAGATTAATCGTGTCAAGGTGATTCCTTAGAAACGAGACGAGTCCAGGGTAGAGGTATACCTTGCTGGCCTTAGCATGCTCCCATTCCTCCGCAAGGCACTGGCTAATCCTGTTCTTATACAACGGAGAGGCGAAATCCCTATCGGCACTAATGATGTAGAGATCGTTTCCCTTATCCACGTGTTCAAGCAGACATTCCCAGTTTATGGCATCTCCGCAACTGCCTTTCTTTCCGGGCGGATTGCCCCTCTCGCTTCTGATCATGCCTCTCTGCACAATGCCCTCATTCAAGTGTATTCTCTCAGCCTTTTCGAAAAGGCTCCGTATCGTCTCGTCCGCCGGAGTACATTTCGCCCGTATATCTGAATCGATCTTATTGCGCCATGCCTCGTAATCTTTTTTCAAACCCCCATAAGACGCAGAGAAAGACTCGAACTCCGAATAACTCCTACAGAACACCGGATATTTTATATCTGGCATCGAGAACCCCTTGAATGCATCGGCAATCTTTGGCTCTCGGTTCCTCTGCACTTCATAATACACCTGGTCGGTCACAATCAGTCGGACCTCGCGACCTAAGTACTTTTCGAGTTTAGAAAAGCTCTTTAGGTCATCCTCAGTAAAATGATATAGAGCGAGCCATATGTTTGAATCAATGAAAAGAGTGAGCATGGCAACGCCTCCATTGCAGGACAAATACTTTCTTATTCAGTCGAAATAATCTATCTAATATCTATGTATCTTGAAGACACAGCATAAAAATTCCAGAACAGATCTTTAGCCGCACGGAATCCCAGTCTCCGACCGAGGTGACACCTATAACTGGCGTTCTCGGCTGCATGGCTTGGAACTTGGTCGATTGCCACCATCCACGACGGGGCTATTTATAAACTCCAGCTCGAAGGGAAGTGGCCGATGAAGGCCACCAAGAAGTAATCACCTGACGTAAGCTTCGTGCATGCAGTACTTGACGGTCTGTGGTGAGCCCCAATCCGCTAACCACATCCATGAGCCGTGCCACCATTTGGCCCAAGCTCCTGTCGGACGTATCCATCTTGGCCTCCTTATCCTCGTGGACGTCGATGGCCAGATGATAAGAAATGCCAAGATGTCCGCCCGACTCCCTTCTTCTGTCAGGTCATCGGACGGGCAGTCAGTGCTATCGGCATTTCTTCAATGTCGCAATATGGTGGAGCACATCGCGAAGCAGGCGATCCTGTACGTCTCGCCCGCCTCCCGGTCCTCGACGTTCACGAACCCCCAGTCCATCTGGTAGGACTCGCCCGGCCCCGTGCGGAACCGCTGACCGCGGCTTCCCCGCGGCGCGACTGTAAATGTCAAGGCTTTTTTCTTTGCATACGCGGCGCAACCTAGGACCCAAGTCCATGCCCTGGTGCCATCCCGTCCTCAACTGGAAGCCGTGGAGGACCCAAAGCGTTCGCAGAATGACGGTGGATAACCATGCGATTCTCTACATGGTCTACGACAAGTCGTGCAAGGTCCTTATCATCCGCATCATATATGGCGCAAGGGACCCAGACCGCGTCGCGCGTAGCGAGTAGCCAAGACACGCCGTAGGAATGGTCGTTGGGAGTGTTCCTCTCACCCGTGCGGGAGATTGCATGGAAATTGGCGTCGAAGAGGTAGCGTCAGGTCGTGCCACAGTGAAGCGAGTGACGTAAAGTACCGCTGAACTCCACCGCGCTCTATTGGGCTTAGTATCAGCTAGCCCTCTAGGAACCCCGCTCAGCAAGAGGGCGGGCTGTTTTTCCAACTACCTCGCTCGCCCCGAATCAAAACCGAACGCCGCCTAGCACCAGCTGACATTCGGCGCGCTACTGTTCACATAGCGTTTCTAGCACTGAGACTTGCACCGCGTGTTACTATACTTTGCAGCGAAACGCATGCCTTGGGAGGTTGCCAGTGGAAGACATATTCATCGCCGACATCCGTATAGATCACGTGAGGCACCTTCGCGACATCGACATACCCCTTTCCGAGACCGTGAGAAAGCATCTCATCCTCACTGGAAAGAACGGAAGCGGCAAGACCAGCGTATTGCATGAGGCCGCCAAGCTTGCCGGATATTAACACGCATTTGGACCGTGAGGCAAACGGCCTGATGATCGAGTTCAATTGTTCATCTGTTCACGTAGCGGAAGCCATGAGGCGCGGAAGCTTCGTCATAGCCTCCTACAAGGACAGTCGGCAATTCAACCCAGCGATTCCCACGCATGTGGAGAAGGTCGTTCCAAGCGCACGTCCCAAGGACGGCAAAACCCCCGGGGATGACTTCGTCAAGTACCTGCTCGACCTCAAGATGACGCAAGCACTAGCCCTGACCCGCGGTGACACACAGAAGGCGTCGGCAATCGAGTCTTGGTTTATAGGCCTGCAAGAGCTTTTGAAGGCCGTCTTTGATGATCCTTCTACTCGACTCGTCCTCGACGAAGATACCTTCAAGTTCAGCTTGGCCATCGACGGGCGAGACCCCTTCGACTTCAACACGCTCTCAAGCGGCTACGCCGCGGTGTTCGACATCGTCCTCGACCTTATCATGAGGATGGAGAGCGTCTCGCCGCGACACTTCGACTTCCTCACCCAGGGTGTCGTCTTTATCGACGAGATAGAATCGCACATGCACCTCAAGCTCCAGCGGGAAATTCTCCCGTTCCCGGCGAGGACGTTCCCCAACGTCCAGTTCATCGTCTCGTCCCACTCGCCATTCGTGCTGAACAGCGTCGACAACGTCGTCATCTACGATTTGGAGCGCCGCACACTTGTGTCCGGGGGGCTGACGGGCGTGCTTTACGACGGCATCGTTGAGGAGTACTTCGATTCCGATCTGCGCCTGCAGAGATGCGTACTAGGCTCGGGCGATTCAAACATCTCGTTGGAAAGGCAGAGCTCCGTGCAAACAGCGCATGCAGAAGCTTTGGCTGCAGATGAGAGTCCTCTATGACCCGCTGCAGAACTACAGGAGCAATCCGACCCGACTCAATCTACAAACGGTCGGAACGCTTCTCGGGCGATAGTCTGCATTTGCCGCATTCAAGAGACGCTACGTTCGAGAACATCTTGCCGAGTATCCCAATCTGGAGGAGTTTGTCGCTTAAGGTGCTGGCACGATAGCGTCAGCGCTGGTGTATCAGCCATAATGGAAAACCCGATTGAGGTTATCGGCAAACCAATGGAGACGAGCACGGTTCTTGTTGGTGGAGGTTACTATAGGCGTCGTGCTTACAATCCTATTGGCGACAAGAGCGCCCAAGGCATGCACTTAATCTAAAGCATAAGCCGCTAGAAGCTCGCAACGAATGCGAAGTGGGAGATTGAAAAACTGCCGTTCATCAAACTTTCATACAGCTGCTATACTGGTGGGAACATCCATCCACGAAGAGAAGGGAACCAAGGTGACGAAGAAACGAATGGCGGGTTGGGTCCTGGCGGT
>CACXDP010000475.1 GCA_902766445.1 uncultured Coriobacteriaceae bacterium | reverse complement strand
TCCAAAGAAGCGCGCCTCGATACGCCCCATCACAACCGCACGCCCCGTCTCAGCCCTACGAACCCCAACCGCCCGTCGCTTCGACTCCTAAACGCTCAGGCGTAACTGCCGCAATCATTTCACTGCTCATCACCCTCATAATCTCGGTTGGTGTGGCGACGTATCTGCTCGTACAAAAGCCCGCCGTCCAAACCGAGCAGGTGACTGTCACGTTCTCGGGCGGGTCGGATGCCAAGGGAGAGATGAACACCGTCGAAGTGGATAAGGATAGCGTGCTGACGCTTCCCTCCTGCGACTTCACACGAGACGGATACAGCTTCAACTGCTGGCATGCCGTCGACAAGGACTATTCGCCCGGCAACAGGGTCACCGTCTCTGAGAACACGACGTTCACGGCGACATGGACCTCCGTCGAGCAAGAGCCCGACAAAATCGCAGACGATGGCTCAAACAACGACACGAACACAGATTCAAATGCGGGCGGGGAAGAACCCAAAAAGGAGGAATCGCCCGCTGCCACGACCCCCACGCCCACACCGCAACCCCAACCCGTGATACAGCTTTCGCCGCAAGTCGTGGTACAGCCTGCGCCACAAACCGAGCAGCAACCCGTAGCGCAACCCGCGCCGCAAACCGAGTCGCAGCAGAGTCCCGCCGAGAGCTTCCCGCGCAAGTGGCAAGGCACCTATACCGGCACGTCTTCGTACGTCGCGGGTGACCATCACATAACTAGGGCCGTAGCGTTCAACTTCAGTACGGTCACCGAGTCGGGCTACCTAGAGGGCACCTGCTACGTGGGCACATACGATCGAGGAGACGGCGAGACCTACGGCTCCTATTACATCAGCGGCAACGTAGACTGGGACACAGGCACAATTAGTTTCCAGGGAACGGGCTGGATTGACCGTGGCGGGCTCGGAGAGCTGCGCGATTACAGTGGCTCCGTCAACTTCTCTGCCCAGACCATGAACGGAACCGCTTGTGGCGTGGGCACTGGCAGCTATGAAACGCCGTGGAACGTTTCGGCCACAGGCGAAATCGCAATCGAACAGGACGGTTCGGTCACAAGGGTGTAAAGAAGGTACACGAAAGCTCCTTCCGCGTACCTTCGTGCTATGCTTCTCTTGACAGCAGGAGCTTGGAGGATACGACATGTACTGTTTGAAGTGCGGTGCGCTAAACGACGATAACGCGCTCTTTTGTAGCTCATGCGGCGCCGATTTCAGATCTCTGAGCATTCGCTCGCAAGGTATGAGCACAACCCAGCGAGACCCTCGGCAAGACGCTTTACACCCAGTCAAGCGCCTTTCGCTCGTCGATGCCCTGCATCACACCTTCAAGGCCGCGGGATTCTCAATCTTGAGGGAGCCTACGCGTGTCTTGGGCTACACATCCGACATAGTTGACACGGATGCGTCCGACTTCCGAGTGTTCGAGCGCAACTGCGATCGGGATACACTTGCCCCCTTCGTCAACATCACCTCTCGGTCATTCGACGCAGGTGAGCTCGATGACGCCGCAAACCGCACGTACCTCGTGCTGTGCGACCGTTCGATTGACGGGCAGGCGGCTGATGCCGTGGCAAAGAGCCTGCGCAACGCGGTAGCTCGCTGCGCCTCGCTGCCAGAGGTCGCGATTTCTCCTATCGTTGACAGCTATTCCGGCGGGTCTTTCGGTAGCGGCTCGCAGGGCTCTGCCTCACAACAGTCCACGAACCGCTCTTGGAGCGCCTCAAGCCAGTCTCAGAACGAGTCGCAGCGTCAACGCAGGACAGCCGCTGTACCCGACAATCCGAATCGCTTCAACGACGTAGACTACATGCCACAGCAATCCAGCACCGGATCGTTTGTGGCATCCGGCAACAGCCAAGGAAGCGTAGGGCAATACCCCCCATTCCAGCCTTACGCCCCACAACAGCCTGTCGTTTCGCCCCCAAAACCCTCAGGCGTACACCCTGCGCTTGTCACCCTCCTCATCGTCCTCATCATCGCGGTCGGAGTGGCAACGTATGCGATTGTAATAAAAAACACCCAGGAAGGGGGCGTCCAGACCGAGCAGGTAACCATCGCGTTTTCGGGCGGATCGGACGCCAAGGGAAAGATGAGCACCGTTGAATTGGATAAGGACGGCGAGTTGACACTCCCCGATTGCGACTACACCCGCAAGGGCTATAGCTTTGACTACTGGCGTGCCAACGGAGAGGACTTCTCCCCCGGCGACACAGTCACGGTCTCGGAAGACACGACGTTCACGGCAACATGGACCGCTGACAAGGACGAATCCGACAACGAGAAAGACGGTGGTGACAACAATAGCGAGAGCTCGGATTCGAAGAGCGACGATTCGGCGTCCACAAAGCCGGAAGAATCTCCTGTCACCACAGCCGCCACCCCCACGCAGGAGTCTCAGCCCAAGACGCAATCCGAGACACAACCCGAGACGCAGAAGAGTCCCGCAGAGAGTTTCCCGCACAAGTGGCAAGGCACCTATATCGGCACGTCTTCGTACGTCACGACGGGTGACCATCACATAACCAGGGCCGTTGCGTTCGACTTCAGCACGGTCATGGAGTCGGGCTACCTAGAGGGCATCTGCTACGTGGGCACATACGACCGAGGAGCTGGCGAGACCTACGGCACGTGCTACGTCAGCGGCAACGTAGACTGGAATACAGGAGCAATCAGCCTCCGAGGCACAGGCTGGATCGACCATGGCGAGCTCGGAGAGCTACGCGAATACAGCGGCTCCGTCGACTTCTCTGCCCAGACCATGGCAGGCACCGCGTGGGACGTGGGCACGGGCAACTATGAGACGCCATGGAACATATCTGCCGTAAGCGAGATTGCCATCGAGCAGAACGGCTCGATGACGAGAGTGTAAGTAACCCAGCAAGCCCGACCGCCGATTGGCTGTCGGGCTCGCTTCATCGTTCTCGTCCATGGCACACAAGGGCGGAGCCCCATCTGTGTGCCGTCGTTGCTACGAGGTCGCCTTTTCCAAGAGGCCGCGCAGGACCTGCTCGGGGCCGGCACCATCGTAGCGAGCAAGCGCGGTGATGCGCTCGCGCATACGAAACTCGTGCACCTCGTTCTCGAGCTCGCGTATCCGAGCCCGCAACTCGTCGACAAGCGACTCGTACTCGAGCTGCCGTTCGCTCATGTCGAGGATGCGCACCACACCCGCCAGGTTGATGCCTTCATCCGTGAGCTTGCTGATGAGGTTCAGCCGCTCGATGTCAGCTTGGGAGTACAGGCGCGTATTGCCACGCGAGCGACCGGGATTCACGAGGCCCTTCTGCTCGTAGACTCGCAGCGTCTGCGGGTGCATGCCTGTGAGCTCAGCCGCCACGCTGATCATATACAGCGGCTTGTTGCGAGCGTCGGCATCGCTACCGGGCATTGCTGCTCACACCCTCTCCGTAATGACGCGTGTCGGCCGCGCGCAGCGCCTCGAGAGCGCTCTTCTCGCTGGGAGTAAGCTGCTCGGGCACGATCACTTGAACGGTCACGTACAGTGCACCCCTACTGCCAGTCTTGCTACGCACGTCAGGCGCACCTTCGTTGCGGAAGCGGTAGGTCTTGCCATCCTGCGTGCCTGGCTTTATCTCGAAGCGTAGGCGTCCGCCACTGGGCTTCGGCACCTCCACCGACGCGCCAAGAGCCGCGTCGTACATCGACACAGGCAGCTCCATCCTTACGTCAGCACCGTCACGCTTGAACACCTCGTCGTCGAGCACCTTGGTCGTGATCACGAGGTCGCCGCGGTCGCCCCCGTTGACGCCGTACTCGCCATAGCCGCGATGGCGTAGCTTACCGCCGTCCACCGCACCGGCAGGAATCTTCACCGTGATGGACTGCGTCTCGCCCGTCGAGGGAATGCGGTAGGTCACCTTGCGCGTCGTTCCGTTGAACGCATCAAAGAAGGGAATCTCGATGGTTGTGTTGAGGTCGTTTCCGCGCGTCGGTCGCGACTGTGCCTGGCGCCCAGTCTGCTGCGCACCGACCGCTCCACCAAAGATTGACGAGAACACTTCGCCGAACGGGTTCTCACCTCCCGATGCCCCGCCTCCAAAGATGTCGGAGAACTGGGAGAAGTCAACGTTGACGGTACGTCCTTGCCCTCCGGAGCCGCCAAAGCCAGACCCCGGAATCCCACCGAACATGAGCAGCTGATCGTACTCGCGCTTCTTTTGCGCGTCGGAAAGTGTGTTGTAGGCCTCGCTGACCTCCTTGAACTTCGCCTCATCACCACCCGCGTCGGGATGGTACTTGGCCGCGAGCTTGCGAAACGCCTTTTTGATGTCGTCCTGGGTGGCGTCGCGCTTGACCCCCAACACGTCATAATAGTTCTTGCCTGGCATGGTGGCTTCGCCCCCTCCTAAGTTAGACCCCTTTTACCTGCGCAAAGGGGACACACCTCTGCGAGGTATGTCCCCTTTGCGCTTGGACAACCTTCGCGTCTCAAGCCCTATGCGTCCTGAGCGCTGTCCTCGTCAGCAGCCTCGGTCGGGCGCTTCGGCCCGCCGTAGGTGACGGTGACCATAGCGGGACGGATGACCTTGCCGCCCATGCGATAGCCGCGCTGGTATACCTTAGCCACGGTCTCGTCGTAAGCCTCGGCATTCTCCTCGCGACCCACCGCTTGGTGAGACAGCGGCTCGAACGGCTCGCCTGCCGGATCGATGACCTCGACGCCATCCTTCGCGAGGACGCCTACCATCTTGTCGTGAATCTGCGTAACGCCGTCCACGAACTGGATGAGCTGCTCGTTCTCGCCACCCGTCTGGCGGGCGTGGTTGGCCGCGCGCTCCATGTCATCGAGCACGGGCAACAGGCCCATCACGAGCTTCTCTGCTGCGCGCTCTCGCTCGACCTCGCGCTCCTGTGCCGTGCGGCGGCGGAAGTTCTCCCAGTCAGCCTGCAGACGTGCCAAGCGATCAACCGCGTCCTGAGCTTCCTTCTTTGCCGCATCCACCTGACCGGTGGCTTCCTCGAGGCGCTCGTACAACTCGTCACGCTCGCCCTTCACCTTGTCGAAGTCGGCTTCCGCCTGGGCGGCAAGCTCCTCTTCAGCAGCTTGCTCACCCGCGCGGATTGCGGCCTCTACCATGGCGTCCTCGTCGAACTCAGGCACGGACGACGGCTCGTCAATCGGTACCTTCATGTCGTCCTCGCCCTTCTCTTCGTCACTGAACTTCTCATCGTATGCAGCCATTGCCAATCGCCTACTCGTCCACTACCTCGTAGTCGGCATCCACCACATCGTCAGCACCAGGCTGAGCGCTAGCGTCGGGACCGGGCTGTGCGGACGTGGCGGCCTCCTGGTCGGAGTACACAATCTCGGCAAGCTTGTAGCCAGCCTGCTGCAGGCGCTCGCTCGCGGCCTTGATGGCCTCGACGTCGCTGCCCTCGAGGGCCCTCTTTGCCTCAGCCAACGCAGCCTCAACGTCAGCCTTAGTGTCGGCAGGCACCTTGTCGCCCAGCTCGTTCAGGGTCTGCTCAGTGCTGTAGGCGAGGGAGTCGGTCTGGTTGCGGACCTCAATCTCGTCCTTCTTTGCCTTGTCCTCCTCGGCGTGGGACTCGGCATCACGCACCATGCGCTCG
>CACXDP010000474.1 GCA_902766445.1 uncultured Coriobacteriaceae bacterium | reverse complement strand
ACGAACTTCTCGAAGTACTTGATGGTGCGGACCATCTGGGAGGTGTAGGAGTTCTCGTTGTCGTACCAAGAAACGACCTGGACCAGATACTCGTCGTCGGAGACCTTGGAGACCATGGTCTGGGTGGCGTCGAAGAGGGAGCCATACATCATGCCGACGATGTCGGAAGATACGATCTCGTCCTCGTTGTAGCCGAAGGACTCGTTGGCCTGAGCCTTCATGGCAGCGTTGATGGTGTCAACGGTGACCTCTTTGTCCGTCTTGATGACGGCGAACAGCAGGGTGGTCGAGCCGGTCGGCGTCGGGACGCGCTGTGCAGCGCCGATGAGCTTGCCGTTGAGCTCGGGGATGACGAGACCGATGGCCTTGGCAGCACCGGTGCTGTTCGGGACGATGTTGACTGCGCCAGCGCGGGCACGACGGAGGTCGCCCTTGCGCTGCGGGCCGTCGAGGATCATCTGGTCGCCAGTGTAGGCGTGGATGGTCGCCATGATGCCGCTCTGGATGGGGGCAAAGTCGTTGAGGGCCTTGGCCATCGGAGCGAGGCAGTTGGTGGTGCAGGAGGCGGCGGAGATGATGTCGTCGTCAGCGGTCAGGGTCTCATGGTTAACGTTGTAAACGATGGTGGGCAGGTCGTTGCCGGCAGGAGCGGAGATGACGACCTTCTTGGCGCCAGCCTGAATGTGGGCAGCAGCCTTGTCCTTGGCCGTGAAGAAACCGGTGCACTCGAGGACAACGTCGACGCCCAGCTCGCCCCAGGGGAGCTCTGCAGGATTCGGCTTGGCATAAATGGTGATTTCTTTGCCATCAACGGTAATCGAGTTCTCGCCAGCGACAACCTCATGATCGCGAGCATAGTTGCCCTGAGAGGAGTCATACTTCAGCAGGTGCGCGAGCATCTTGGGGGAGGTGAGGTCGTTGATTGCGACGATCTCGGAGCCCTCATGACCGAACATCTGACGGAAGGCAAGGCGACCGATGCGGCCAAAACCGTTGATAGCTACCTTAACTGCCATATAGTTCTCCTTTCACGAGGCCGTCGGGGCACATCCCCGATGCAGCCAAACTCAAACTAAAAGCGATTATACACATCCGTCAAAAAGATTCGCTTGCTACTCCGTGAGCGTTGCGTTTTTCCGCGCGACGGGTACGACCCAAGGTAAGAACGTTGGCGGTTTATCGCCCATAAGCTACTGATTCATATATAGTTTGTCATAAACACAGGCCTAGGAAAGGATTAACCGTGTTACGCGCGGGGCGTCCTGTCGCGTGGTGTCATGTCGCTACTCCGCGAGCTTCTGCAAGCGTAGAACACGGTGGTACATGGCTGACTTCGATGCGGGCGGATCACAGAGCCTTCCCAACTCGACGAGAGACATCTCTGGGTTGCGCACACGCAACTCGCAGAACTCCCTCAGTGCATGCGGCAGCGTCTCCAGGCCATGCTTCGCGGCAACACGACCGATGAGATGCAGCTGCTCAGCCCCAGAGCGCGAGGCTCGGCCCGTGTTTGCAATGTCGGCATTCACGCGGCGGTTGACGTCGTTCTTCACGCTCTTGAGCTGCCGCATGCGCTCCACTGCCGTGGCCGAGCGGACGGCACCCATGATCGTCAGGAGGTCGCGGACACCCTCGAAGCTCTTGAGGTATATGGCATGGGAGCTCCTGCGGTGATTGAGCCGGGCACGCACGCCCATGTCGGACAGAAGCCCGCACAGCGCATCAGCGAGTTCTTCGCTCGACACCGATATCTCCAGGTGAAAGTCGCGTCTCGGGTCCGCAACGAAACCTCCGGCCAAGAACGCCCCACGAACGAATGCCTGCGTCGTACCTTCATGCGCGAGAAGAGATTCGGGAATCCCCCTGGTAAAGCCCGCGTCTGGGACCACGATGCCCAAGCGCACGAGGTTTCGCGTCAACTGTGGCTGGTCGGGTATCTCTATGAGGTAGTTGCGCGCCTTCCGCTGCACCGATCGACGAACGGTGAGCGAAGTCTCAAGGTCAAGTTGGCGATGCAGGAGCCGCATGGCCGTACGCGCAACTGAACCGGTCTCGGTGACCATACGCACCGAATATCGGCTCGCCCCGCTAAACGAAAGCGAACCACACACACGCATGATTGCCGACAGCTCGGCCAAAGCGCACGATGCGTCTTCCTCATCAATGCGCGAGAGCTCGTCTTTGGCCTCGGCGGTAAACGACATAAGTCATCCCCTACCCCACGACGCCCGTGCTAGTCGTTACGCACGTTAGCCAGCACGAGATCACGGTGCGAACAAGCCACCCGATAGTCACGCTCCTTGAGGAAGGCTGCCGTAGCGTTTGCGATAGCAACACTGCGATGCTGACCGCCCGTACATCCAATGGCGATTGACACGCGCGATTTGCCCTCCGTGATGTATCCGGGCATAACGACGTCAAGCAGACGCTGCCAGACCTCTAGGAAATTCCGCGTCACATCATTCTGCAGCACGAAGTCGCGCACCATGGGATCCTCACCAGTAAGCAGGCGCATCTGCGGATCCCAGAACGGGTTGGGCAGGAAGCGCACGTCGATGAGCAGGTCAGCCTCGACGGGCATACCGTGTTTGAAGCCGAACGAAAAGACGTGAACGTCAAGCAATTGCTGATCGGAGAGCTCGGCAAACTCCCGCCTGATGATGGTACGCAACTCATTTGTGAGCATGTTCGTCGTATCGATGCGTAGATCCGAGAGCTCACGGGTCGGCATAAGGCCCTGTCGTTCGCGCGCGATGGCAGAACTCAGGCTCTCCCCCTCTTCGGCTATGGGATGGCGACGACGATTCTCGTTGTATCGACGGATGAGAACCTCGTCGCTTGCGTCGAGGAAGATGACCTTGTACGACAGCTCATGTGCGGTCAACTCGTCGAGAGTTCCGGTCAGGTCACCAAAGAGATCCTGACTGCGCAGGTCACAGGTCACTGCGAGATGACGACCGATGCCGGTATTCAACCCGACGGCGTTTGCAATCTGCAGGATGAGGCCTACGGGCAGGTTGTCGATGCAGAAGTAGCCCATATCCTCAAAGACATGCATGGCCTGGGTGCGTCCGCTACCTGACATGCCCGTGATGATGACGACGTCAGCATCACGGTCCCTCTTTGCGGCGAGGCGCATGTGCTCCTCTGGGCTAATCTGTGCCATGGGAACCCTCCCCAAGCGAGACGGGATATTAGGTACCTAGAATAGCGCATCATAGTAAGAGTGGACAAGGGGGACGGGGGCGTTTGTCCCGCTCCGCGGGACAAACGCCCCCGTCCCCCTTGTCCACCGTGCTTACGCCACGCGACGCGGCGGCTCCCCGCCTTCGAGCACGCAGATGACGTTGGCCACGGACTCGTCGCCCATGCGGATGAGCGCCTCTTCTGTGCCAGCACCGATGTGCGGGGTACCGATGAAGTTGTCGAGCTCGTAGAGCTTCGTGGTAGCAGCAGTCGGAGGCTCGGTCACGAAGGCGTCGCAGGCAGCCGCGCGGAGCTTTCCGGCCTTGAGCGCGTCGTAGAGGTCATCCTCGTTGACGATGCCGCCACGCGCGGCGTTCACGAGAATCGCATTCGGACGGAACTTGTCGAAGCTCGCACCAGAGATGAGGTTCTCGGTCTCGGGCGTGAGCGGCACGCTGACATTCACGATGTCAGAGCGCTCGATGACCTCGTCCACCGTCTCAACCTTCTCGTAACCAAATCTCTCCATGGCCTCGGCAGGCATGTAGGGGTCGTAGGCAATCACGTTGCAGCCGAAGCCACCCACAAGGATCTTTCCCACGATGCGGGCTATGTTTCCCGCACCGATGAGGCCGAGGGTCTTGCCGGTAAGCTCGATGCCAGTCATCTCCTTCGGCGCAATGGAGGCAAACTCGCCCGCTTGGCTCTTGCGGTCGGCAACCGTGATGTTGCGGCAGATGTCGAGCATGAGACCCACGATGAGTTCCGCCACGGAGTTCGCGTTGGCGCCAGGCGTGTTCGTCACGATGATACCGCGCTCCTTGGCGGCATCGATGTCGATGGTGTTGCAACCGACGCCGTGCTTGGAGATGATCTTGAGATTAGGAAGCTTGTCCATCAGCGCGGCGTCAACGGGAAAGACGCGCAGGATGATGGCCTCCACTTCCTCGGGCTTGTCGAAGTTGTCGACGACCTCGAATTTCTCCTCGAGCTTGGCACGGCACGTGGGATCGATGTATTCGCTCAGGTATACGGACATGGTCGTACCTCGTCGCTTTCGTTACAGATAGTCTGCGTAGTCAAGGAACTCGACGCCGAGCTCGGCGACCTTCTTGTCCACCCACGGACGGATGTAGGTGCCGTCCTTCTCCATGGTGGCAAGAATCTTGGCCTCGTTGGCCTCAATCTGATGCACGGCCTCGAGCAGCGCGGGAGCCTCGGAGGGACGGATGAAGATGACGCCGTCGGCGTCGCCAAGTACGATGTCGCCCGGGAACACGGTACGGCCGGCGATGGAGACGGGGGTGTTGATCTCGCCGGGGCCATTCTTGTACGGACCGTCGGGCGTAACGCCGCGAGCGTAGATGTTGAAGTCGTCGAGCTTCTGCATAGCGTCCACGTCGCGCACAGCGCCATCAACCACGATGCCGGCGATGCCACGCATGCGCAGATACGTAACCATAAGCTCGCCAAAGGTGGAGCGACGGGTGTCACCGCCTGCGTCAATCACGATGACGTCGCCAGGCTTGGCAAGGTCCATCGCGATGTGGAAGAAGAGGTTATCACCTGCAGGCACTTTGACGGTGAAGGCGGTGCCGAGCAACGGGCTGCCATTGATGGGACGCAGCCCCGCCTCGGTGGACGAGATACGGTTCATCACGTCATCGAGGTTGGCGACGGCGACATCCTTGAACTGATCCACCAGCTCGCGGTCCGGCCTCTTGATGTCCTTGATTACGACGCAACCTGTCTTCATGCTGTCCTCCCTTAGGTGAGGGTTGCCAATGCTTCCAACAGGTTACCAAAGAAATAAATAGATGTAAGTTCTTATCGGTGACCGATGCAGCTGGGCAGGGCGAGACGGTAGAGACACAGACGTCATGGGTCCCGCCCCGGCCCACGAGCCCTTACTGAGCGGTAAACTCCGCAATTGCAGCGAGAGCGGCAGCATGGGAGTCTCGTAACTCCGCCACGAGCGCATCCACGTCGGTCCGTGCCCGGAGTTCTTCGTTACCAGGACGCATCGCCTCGCAGATGTCGCTCGAGAGATTCGCAAGCTTGGTCAGGGAGAGGTTGGCACAGACACCCTTGGCTCGGTGGGCGGCTTCGAACGTGCCCCGCTCGTCACCCGCCTCCCACGCGGCGATGGTGTCATGACACGAACTGTCATCCGCAAACTTCGTGATGAAGCGTGACACAAAGGCGTCCATCTGCAGGCGGGAGATGATTTCCGCATAGTTGCCGCCAATCCGATCGTATAGCTCCTGAATGGTCATCGTCCGACCTCCTATTCGTCGCACTCACCTGTAGCGTCGCGCCTCAGGTAATCCTCAAATTCTTCCCTGTTCAATGGCTTGGCATAATAATAACCTTGTATGTAGTCGCATCCGATTTCGATGACCCGTCGCGCCTCTTGGGTCGTCTCTACACCCTCGACCACCGTCTGAAGCCCCAGCACCTGAGCAAGGTTGATGGTGGACTCCACGATTCGGAAGTCGTTGAGTTCGGTTGCCTTGCGCACCATGCTCATGTCGAGCTTCATCACATCGAGCGGTAGCGTGTTGAGCGATACCAGTGACGAGTATCCAGAGCCAAAATCGTCCAGCTCGATGCTAAAGCCAAGTTTCTTGAGTTCGCCAAGCGTGTCAACGACTCGCTGCGGGTTATCCGCGTAGGCCGTCTCGGTCAGCTCAACATGCAGCAGCGAATGAGGTATCTCGTATTTGTCGGCTATGGCTGCGAGACGCTGCGGAAGGTCGCGCAAGTCGAAGTCAAGACGCGAGGCATTGACCGATATGGGCACTTCGGGAAGCCCTAGTGCCTGACACCGCGACACCTCCTTGCAGGCTTGCTCCCACACGTACATGTCAAGCCGTGTAATGAAGCCATTACGCTCAAAGATGGGAATGAACAGCCCCGGGCTGATGAAGCCTACCGTGGGATGGAACCAACGCACGAGCGCCTCAGCTCCGCCCACGCGATGGGTGTGTACATCGTGCTTGGGCTGGTAAAAGACCGAGAACTGCAAATCGCCCAGCGCGGACTCCATGCTCTCTCGAATGGTTTCTTCCAAGAGCTGTCGGTTATGAAGCTCATCGTCAAAGACGGCTACCCTAACGTCATAGCGTCCCCGTATGGTTGCTGCGGCACTCGACGCCAGACTACTGACCTTCGGTACCGACAACGACATGTCCATATGCTCGACCACGCCAAACTTTACGCTCACGTTCTGAGGAGAAAGGTTTTCCGGTCCGAGGGAGAGACGCTCTTCCCAATTGCAATCCTGCTCATGGGGCACCACGAACGCGAGCTTGTCGGGGCCGATTCGTCCGCCGATGACACCCTTTGGCAGCTTGCGAAGTATCTGGTCTGCAAGCTCACGAAGCAGAACCGCGTAATGCGCCTCGCCATAACGATCGTTGAGCGAGGGAGCGTTCTCAACGTCGGCAATCACGAAATCTAGCTCGATGCCAGGGTTATGCGCAGACTCATCCACAACCGCCCGATAGAAGAACTCCTTGTTGTACAGTCCCGTGTCGGCATCCCACGTGAGCATGTTGACAAGCATGGCAGACTCGCGCAGGCGGATGAGGTTGTTTACACGATTCTCGATAATCTCGAAGTTGTAAGGCTTCACTACGAAGTCGTTAGCACCGAGCTCGAGGCACCTGATCTCGTCCTCCACGGAACCACCGGCAGTCGTCACAATTACGGGCACCGTGTTGTAGCGTTCGTCCTCCCCTTTACGCCGGAGAAACTCGAACCCGTCGCAGCGCGGCATATATACATCGAGTAGGATGAGGGAGATGTCCTGATAGCGTTCTGCAAGCTTTTCTAAGCCCACGAGACCATCCTCTGCCTCCACGATGTAAAAATCCTGCTCCAAGACGGCACAGAGCATCATGCGGTTAATCTCGTTGTCCTCGACAACCAAGAGCGTGCGCTTGGCACCCTGCTTGCTCAACAACACGTCGTCAGATGTCATCCGTTTCCCCCTGCCCGACGATTCTGGTATGCGTGCGATTATAGCATGACAGGACAGAGTTGGCGGAGGCACCTTTAAGGTAGTGCATTCCGTCATGACAAGTTGGCAGATGCTTTTCGGCGAAGCCATGAATTAAGCTTTCGTAAAGCTGCTATACTGGTGGGAACATCCATCCACGAAGAGAAGGGAACCAAGGTGACGAAGAAACGAATGGCGGGTTGGGTCCTGGCGGT
>CACXDP010000473.1 GCA_902766445.1 uncultured Coriobacteriaceae bacterium | reverse complement strand
TTGATGAACGTCTCTATCGCCTTTGTGCGCTGTTCCGTACTGAACATCCCACGGTCCTCCTGGTCCCATCCTTGGTCCAAGATTCCCACCGCAGTCCCCTGTGGCAAAGATTTCAGTTGACGAATACAAGAAACCCTATGCGAGGTCCTCCCCGTTGCTGGTGAGGACCTTCTTGCACCAGAAGAAGCTGTCCTTACGACTGCAAGCCATGGAGCCCTTCCCCTCGTCGTCCATGTCCACGTAAAACGAATTGGGTTCCAACGACTTCTGAAGCAGTTGAAGTTGCATTGAAGTGCTATTGAAGTATATAGTGAAGTATCATTGAACCAGCGTCAAGTGAGGTAGCCCATGTACTTGGAAGAAATCGTAGGGCGGGACATATTGGAGAATGCCGAACTGGAGTGCAAGGCCAGACTCAATCGAAATGATGTCGAAGGCTGGCTCAAGAGCGTAGCCGGATTCGCAAACGCACAAGGCGGACATTTCTATATTGGCGTTGAGGACAAGACTAACAAGCTTATAGGCTTTACCAGGGAACAGGCCGACTCGGAGCGCAACTTCTTCAATGGTCAGATCAACCAGCATGTATCACCACGACCGCCGTACAAGGTCGACTTCGTACGTTATCACAAAGGTGAAAGGGAGCTATACGTACTCGATGTCGCTATATCTGAGTCGCCGGTCAGACCCGTCATCTTGAGGTTCAGAAACGTCCCTTCCATCTATGTTCGTAGAGAGGGATTCACTAACGGGGCCACCTACGAAGAGATCATTTCGATGAGCATCGCAAGTCATAACGCCTCCTACGACACACTACCCTCCGATCAGGAGTACAGGCGGGAGGACTTCGGGAGCCTCCTCGAGTTTCACCGCACGCATAGCCATGGCAGGGAACTAACCGATAAGGCCTTGCGTTCGCTCGGATTCTTTGACGCGGACGATTGCCTTGCCAACGGAGCCGTCCTCTTCCGCGACGGATGTGACGACCCAAAGACGTCCGTGCAGTGCTCTGTATTCTCAGGACTTACCAAGGGAAGCGAGCGCATCGTTACCGTGAATCGCTACAAAGGACCGTTAACCGCGACGATTGACTACATGCTCGAATTCGTGCAACAGCGGATGAACCACGGCATGATTAAGCTGCCATCATCGCGCGTCGACACAGACGCCTTTCCCCAGAGGGCCCTGTTCGAAGGCATAATCAACGCAGTGGCACATCGCGACTATTTCCTTGACGGCACCCAGATTCAGGTCGACATGTTTGCCGACCGGCTTGAAATCTCGTCACCTGGAAGTTTCTTTGAGGGCGAAAGTCTCAAGAAGACGTATGACCTCTCGTCTATCATTTCGAAGCGGCGTAACGAGCTTATTTGCGGCGTACTCGTAAGCTGCGGCGTGATGGAGGCCGCAGGAACGGGATTCGACAAGGTCGCCGAGGATTACCGCAACGCAGACGAGACGCACCGACCGTTCATTTTCTCATCGTCAGACCACTTCACGCTCGTTCTTCCCGATCTGACGTACGGTAACGGAGTGGCGAGTTCCGATCTGCCAGCACTGTTGTTTGCCCCCGTCCCAAGTGGAGGCACCCATGACGAGGCAATCCTTTCCGCGTGCTATGCGACGGCGCGCACAGCCAAAGACATCGCGCAAACGATTGGGCTAAGCGACTCGAGCTACTTCCGCAAACGCATACTTGGCAATCTTGTCGAACATGGCTATTTGGAGAAGAGCACCGCTGGGCGAGCGGCGTATTACAAGACGAACAGGGGTATGGTGTCACTCGCTTAGCAGGGTGCCAAGTTGCCAAACGCCCATCCAATGTCTCTGCGACATAGGAAGGGGCCATGGTATTCTCGGCTGCACGATTTGTGCCACATTCGTACCAGCTACTGAATACCACGACCCGAAGCTCAGCGTTTTCGCAGGTCAGAGAGCCTAGTCCAGGTCCTCGCCGTTGCTCGCGATGACCTTCTTATACCAGAAGAACGAGTCCTTGCGACTGCGGGCCATGCTGCCCTTGCCCTCGTCGTCCATGTCCACGTAGATGAACCCATAGCGCTTGCGCATCTCGCCCGTACCGGCGGAGACGACGTCGATGCAGCCCCAGGTGGTGTAGCCGATGAGGTCGACGCCGTTGTCGATGGCGCGGCTCATGGCCTCGATG
>CACXDP010000472.1 GCA_902766445.1 uncultured Coriobacteriaceae bacterium | reverse complement strand
TTCTTTTCTGCGGCGCTTTCCGTCGGGTCACCCCGCCCGGCCGTTAGCCGGCTTCCTGCCCTTTGGAGCCCGGACTTTCCTCATGGCCACCGAGCGTGAGTTAACCCGTACGGTGACCCCGCGATCGTCTGGCCCACTTCGCACACATGATTGTAGCAGAAATCGCCTATTTTCAAGACCTCAGCAGAGATAGTCCTTGCGATAGTCCTCCCAAAGCCTGCGGCGCTCATCATCGTCCTTGTCACCAATGTCATGCAGGTATCGCTCGCAGAGCTCGTGGTAGCGGGGAGCTAGGGCGTCTTGTAAGACATCATACTTTCCGAATCCTACACAAACGCCGCACAGCGTGGCATCGTCACCCGCCACCTCCGCAAACGCTTTTTGGAGCCTACGCTCCCAATCTGCGGGATTCGTCGATTCCAGCAACGTGGCGAGTAGCTCTCGCTCAAACTCCATAGGCGTCGACAGGTATCCGAAGCATCCGTCCGTCGCAGCCAAGGCCACGCACGGCCCATTCACTGGAATCCACCTCACATGCAGCTCGAAGTCTGAGGATGCGCTCACCACGTTCGTAAGCACACCATCAGCACGCAGATTCTCCATGGGGTCATAACTGTCAACGTCATCCCTCGTAAGCTGATGAAGGCCACCTTTGTCGAGCAGGTAGCAGCGCGAATCGCCCGCCCAGATTGCCAATGCGTCCTGTCCCCTATGCGGTAGCATCAGCAACGCGCAGGTTGTAGGAAGCTCCTTTGCCAAGGTGCCACGCACAAGCGACTCGCCACCTAAAGCCTGACGGCATTCGGCTAGATATCTCGACATGCGCTGCTTGAGCAACGCAATGGCCTCGTCGCCTCCCTGTGCCTCCCCCTCATGAAACCAATCCCTCACCGCACCAGATGCGATACGCGAGGCGAGATATGCCCCCGTCTTGCCACGTGCCCTTTCGTAACCACGTGCCCCTGAGCCGCCGCATCCGTCAAATGTCGCCAAAAGCGTTGCATCGCCACCTTGTATATATAGGTAGCTGTCCTCCCCTTCGCCCTTGACCTTCTCCGCATACACCTCGATTAGGAAGTCGGGTTCAAGACCTGGCTCATTGGCCAAGGGCAATCCCGCAATATCCCCTGCCTCCATAGCAGAATCTGCCTCGTCCGACATGACCGTGGCGGGCGCTGAGATATTCTCGCTCACAAGCGCCTCCTATGCGATGGTCTGCGCTATGCATCCCAAGATTGTCTGATAGTCCACATCGCGCAGGTGGTCTCCAGCTCTCGAGGGCAAATGAAGCACGTTATCCCAGTTGGTGGAGATGAGCGACCACGCCCCCTCATCTGGCGCAAAGAGAATCAGGCGCTTGGCGGACTGCTCGGGCATGAAGCCAGGTATCTCCATGTCGCCCCACCACATGGTCAACTCGCCCATGTCGTGCGCCATCCCACGCGGATACCTGCTTGATCCCTCACCGAAGCCGAGCCCATGTGGAGCTTGGTCGGTCCACAACACGATAACGTGTCGGTTCTTTGAATTGGTGAGAGACCAGTCGGAACGAATGGCGTAGGCCAAAGCCTCGAGTCCGTCCTCTGGGTCGTCTCCACCCCCCACGGGCTGAAGACTTCGCACGCACATTTCAAGCTTTGGCGCCTCGTAGGGCAGCGTGAAGAAATCCGTCACCAACATCGGCTCGTTAGTACGCGTACGCTTGCGTAACTCTTCGTCATACGCACGATAGTCGCGGAACGCAATCACGCGCACGCGAAGTTGATCGATTTGTTTGCCCTTCCTACCCATGACACTCTGAACGTCCTCGTAGAAGCCAAGGGCACGCTCTTTAACGATGTTGAGGATGTTATCCATGCTCTCGGTGCAGTCGATGCAAAACACGATGTCTACGCCGTAGGTCATACGAAACGAGGCACCGCCATAGTGCATTCCGTTAGCCACGATAGCCACCTCCATATCTTCCTCCGTATGGACTCACCGCGGGCAAGTCACCCGCAGGTCGAATGTAGGCGGAAGCCTCCCTCTGAAGGGCAATCTCCTCACGCGTCAGGCGATGACGCGCAGTAACGGCCAGAATCGCACAGACCATAGCCACAGGCGTGACAAGCAGATAGGCCCCGAGGGACATGATGCCGGGAAGCTGGTCGATGGAAACGATGTAAACGGCAAGCAGCACGAGCGATGGTATGGCTGTACCCACCAAGCCAAATAGCGCGAGGTGAAAAGGCTTCTCGCTTTCATACTGCTTGCTCATGCTGTTGATACCTACGAGCGCGCAGACGATGGCTACAACACCCAGCACGCATAGCGCCGTTGCATATGCGACAATGGTAGAATAGGGCATACCATAGAAAAGATCACCCGTGTAATACATGAAGACGAATTCAGCGAACTCCTTATTCATTAGTCCGAATATATTATATGACTGTCGCACGCCTTCCTCGTTCTCATACGTAATGATGGGCAGAAACAGCGTGACAATGCTCACCACAATGGCACCCGTCGCCACCATTCTCCATGTGTTCTTGTTACTCATCAGCGGCTCCCTTCATCGCAACGGACGAATCATCAGCCGATACGGATTCCCCACGTGCTGAAACACCTTCCGCACGATCATCGTCCTTGTTCTCCTCCGCAAGAACGACCATCACATCCGCCGTTGCCTCGACTTCCTTGCCGTGTAAGTCCGTCGCGACGCAGCGATATGCTCCAGCAGCGTCCTTGGTAATCCCAGACGTCCAGAGACGAGAGACTCCTGCATCGAGATCCTCCTCGAGCCGCAAGCCAAGCTGCGCGTTCAAGCCCGTCTTAGCGTCGAAGGAGATACGATCCCATCGTCCGCGATCATCCTTATGCTCCCAGCGAAACGATACCACCGTCCCCAGCAGTTCGTACGTAAGGAGCGGCTCCTCCGCATCGCTCAACCCAACCGTCACCGTCGAGCCAGATGGCTCTGTCGTGACAATAAGCTGTGGCGGCTCCTTTATCGTATCTCGCATCACCGACAGGTCCTCTGCCACGATGTCCGCGCCCTTCTCCTGAGTTAACACACGTCCATCAAGCGCCGAGACTTGCAGTTCCAATTCTGCGTCTGCTGCCGTCACCTGGTTTCGCAACTCATTGAGCGACGAGAAGAGAAAGTAGTTCGAAGCGGCCAAACCAATCATGATAGCCGCTCCCACTGCACCCGCCACTGCGCGTATGCGCTTTGGCCAACCGGCGGCAGCCGACTCTTCCTTTTCGGTTATGGTCGGCATTCCCGGGAGAGTACCCATGTCTGTCATCCCATCCGCAGGACGCACCTCTGGCGCTCCATCCAAAAGATCCCAAAACCCGACGCCACCTTCCTTCGATGGTACCGTCGCACCACACGCTGCGCAGGATGTGTCCTCTACGCCCAACTCCGCACCGCACTCCTTGCAAATCATGTTTCCGTCCATCCCCCTTGACTCGCGGCGATCCAATCTCCAAGCCCCATCTGCTGACCGCACACTTCGCAGGTGTCGTACCTATCCTCGTTGAGCGTCTCGCAGTATTCGCACACCCACAGATTGTTGTATTGTGCGTAGCGCGCATCCAAGCTCGTTTGCGTCCTCCGCTGCTGATGTACCGAGGATGACGTTGTTGTAAAGGAGCTCGCCTTCCATCCGACGGTGCCAGTCGACACACTTCGAGCGGAAACGTCACGAGAGGCACGAACGCTCGACGACGATTTAGACCCTTGGCTGTCATGTGCCAATGCACCGTCCATCGCCTGATTTACGGTCGACGAGCCCGAACCAGACCCAGATGACAGGGAGCTTCGCATTGTGCTCTTTAGCACGCTGCCCCCTTGCGCAACGCCCTGCGATGACGAGCCCTTTGAAGTGCCAGCAACAGACGTGGTGCCTTTCTTGCGATTGCGCTCAATGGAACGGTACGTCAGCACTACGAGACCGATGCTGATGACAATGAGTTCAAGGGGGCTTAACGGCCTTCCATCGAGGTGAAAGAGAAACACCCATATGAGGATTAAGAAAAACAATGCCTCAATCACGACATCACCCCAACCTCTCCAAAGAGGTGAAAGAGACGCTTCGACATGGGACGATCAACCGGCTCACGTGACAGCATCCTGCGTATGGCAAGCTGAATCTCGCGAGGAATGCGCGCATCGAGCCTCACATCCTCACCGTTGAGCACCGCCTCAAAAGCATAGTTATAGCGCGAACCGACCTGCGGAAGAGAACCCGTCCACAGCTGATGCACCAGCAACCCCATCGCAAACACGTCAATTTTTGGTGTTATCGGTACCGTCGCCCCATTCATCGCCAGATATGTTTCGGGAGCCATGTATACCAGATCGCCCTGCATCTCCTTGGGTGCCTTCCCGATAAGAAATCCCGAGTCAAAGTCAATGAGCTTTGCCGTCATATACCCGTCCCTTGTCTCCTTGAAGATAAGGTTGTCGAGTTTGAGGTCCGCATGTACGACGCCATGCTCGTGTAGGCTCATCACGTTTCGGAGCAGCACGCGAACGAGAGCGAGCCTCCTCCGTTCATCGAGGCCCGCCACGTCGCGCACATCTATAGAGGACGGTTCGACCCAATCCGTGATGGCATAGTACTTTGGCCCATAGCGAAAGAATTGATACACCACGATATTGTTGCCCGTACGACATTGCGAGAGTGCGTTGTAAAACTCACGCCTAGAATCATAGAACTCTTCGCATTGACGCCTCCGCCGACTGAGCGCATCCGCCGATAGGCCACTCGACGCCTGTGGGTACACCGGTGAGAGAAACTCCTTCACGAAGTAGTCGTAGCCATCCTTGGTGCAGCGCCCCCAACGTGCGAACCCCGAGTTCTGCGTTGTTAGTTCACCCGCCACCTCGTATCCGTTGATAATCTGCATGCCAGCCATCCCGCTACGCTTTCTTTGCTCTGACAGTATACGACATGCTTCAGATAGTTTTGCGTAAGGCCCTCCAAACAAGGTGTGAACCAGTAAGCCATACGGCGAAGGGGCACCTCAATGGAGATGCCCCTCATACACTAAGAATATATGTCAGGTCTCTCGCCTAGTCGAGGTCGCTAAAATCCTCACCAGGAGCGGAGGCGATGGGAGCCGTGGTCACAGGACGAGTCATTGTCGTGGCATCGGCGTCCACGAAATCGATTTCAGGCTCTGCTACAGGGGCTGGAGCAGCCACGGCAACTGAACCGGCTGCAGGCGCAGGTGCCGGAACAGGCGCAGCATCCTTATTTGGGAAGACGGAGTCCGCATCGTCCATGAAATGCTGGAGCAGACGCTTGTACTCAGCGCGGAAGTCCTCGCGAGACTGCTTGAGACGGTCAATCTCGTCAAGCTCGCTCTGCTTCTCAGCTAAGGCCTGACGAATGACCTCACGAGCCTTCTGGTCAGCCTCGGTGCGGATGCGATCGGCGTTGTCACGTGCGTCAGCGACGAGTTTGTCAGCGCTCTGCTGGGCTACGATGAGCACCTGTGAGATCTGGCGCTCAGAGACGCTGTAATCGTTGGTAGGAACCGCAACCGGCACAGGAGCAGGCGCGGGAGCCGGACGAGTGGAGACCTCAATCTCAAGCTCGGAGACTTGCTGCTGCAGCGAGGCAACCTGCGCCTGCGAGGACTGCAGTTGGGCCTCGGAGGCATTGAGCCTACCCTTGAGGTCCGCGATTTTTTGCAGCATGGCATCAACTTCTACGGAGAGCTGCTCCAAGAAGTTGTCGACCTCGTCGGTGTCGTAGCCACGCTTCGAGGCTGAGAAGGTCAGTTGTTCGATGTCAGCTGGTGTGATTGCCATCTCTTTTCCTTTCGACTCCTGTGTGCACGACACGTACCATCGGGCCAGCGCACCTTGCGTGTTTAGAAGTATACCAATAACGCTCGCTCAATGAAGCCAAGAACGAGTATTGCCAAGACCGGGGAGAAATCCAATCCCCCAAACGGCGGAATGAACCGCCGAAACAGATTGATGTAGGGACTCACCAACGCGTCCACGGCACCAATCAGATCCGCTATCACGCCTTCACGAGGCATGGGCAGCCATGAGAGAATACACCAGATAATGATCAGGATCTGGTAGAAGTCAAGCAGCCTCATCAGGAAGTAGCCTATGCTGAAACCCCCTATCACCTGCTCACCTACCCTCTGCCAGCTCGCTCGTCCTCCTCAGCGCACCATCCACAGCTGCATAGGCACCCTCAAGCAGCAATGGCTCGAGCTCTTTGAGACCTGCAGCCGTAGTACCTCCCGGAGAGGTGACACGCTCCATATACGAGCGAGGATGCTCGCCCGTCTCTAGCAGTGTGCGCGCGACGCCGAGTACGGTCGCCTCCACAAGCTCGCGGCACGCGGCAGCGGGAAGCCCTCGCAACACGCCGGCCCTCGTAAGTGCATCGATAAACAAGGCCACATATGCCGGACCGCAACTTACCACAGCACCTTCGGTGTCAAGCTGATCTTCGCGCATGACCTCGGCAGCACCCAGCGCGGCAAAGAGGCTCCGCGTGAGTTCCACGTCCTCTGCGCTCGCACGCGTACCCGCACACACGGCCGTTGCACCCGAGAGCACCTGGATGGGCAAATTAGGCATGACACGCACCACACGCGCACCGGGCATGAGCTGCTCAAGCGTAGAGAGCGTCACGCCGGCGGCAATCGACACCACGACCCTCCCCTCGAGCGATGGCGCCAGCGGTGCGCACACGTCGGGTAGGACCTGCGGCTTTACTGCGAACACCACCACATCGGTCTGCTCCGCCACCAAATCCTGCGCATTTGCGGTCACACCCATACCCGCCTGTGCTAGAGGCTCGGTACATGCAACACTTGGGTCGCACACCAAGACAGAGGAAGGTTCGAGCATGCCAGACTCCACGAGACCACGTGCTATGGCGGATCCCATCGAACCTGCACCGATGATGCCGACGCTCACTCCCAAGGGCCCCATGACTACCGACCTCCCGCAAGCAAACGATCAACCTCTGCAGGTGAGATTTGCATGCCTGAGGGAAGCACTGCGAACGCACGGCTTGCAACCGGACTCACTTCTCCGTCGATGCCAAACGCAAGCCCAAAGCAGAAGTCCAGGATGCGCTGGGCGATGTCACCCGGTGTGTCGGAAAGGTCGAGCAGCACAATCTGGTTGGTGCGCACACGCCTCACCACGGTCTGCACGTCCTCGTATGCCTCGGCACGGAGCACGTAGGGCGGCAGCTGACCCGACGAATTGAAGGACGTCGGGCGTGCGGGTGCATAGGACCTCGAACCATCAAAATCATCGTCGAAGTCATCCAAACGTTGACGACGATAGCCGGAGTACGACGATGTCGACGTGGACTGTCCACGTGTCGGCTGGCGGTCGCTCTGCTGGCCACCCGCATTCGTGCCGACCGGACGCCCAGACCTTGTATACACGGCCACGCTCTCAGCCTCAGGGCGCGGGGTATTGCCTAGCAAACCACTTCCCTGTGGCTCATCGTCATAGTCGTCATCGTATTCCTCGTCGTACTCATCGTCATAGTAGTCATCATCATAATCATCCGCATCGCCACGGAATCTGTCGCGCAGGTTGTCCAGCAGTCCCATGTCTCACTCGCCTTTCTTGCTCTTATCGTCCCGCGTCCGCATAGGACGGGTCAAATACTATCCTACCCAAGCGCACGAGCGTGGATCCCTCCTCTACGGCAACCTCGAAATCATCGCTCATGCCGCACGACAGCACTGGAAGCTCAAGTCCGGTCGAAGCTCTGAGAGCACATATAAGCTCGCGAAGTTTCGAGAAGCATGAGCGTGCGACATCCACATTGCCCGCGGGCGCCATGGTCATAAGCCCCTCAATACTGAGGTTGGGAAGTTCCATCAGATAGTCAAAGGTACGTGCGACCTCCTCGGGAGCCATGCCCGACTTCGTCAACTCTCCAGAGACGTTCACTTCAAGGAGACATCTCGCCGTTAACCCTCTGACTTCGGCCCTACTCGCTATCGCCTTGCCAAGGCCAACCGACGAAACCGAATGTATGAGTTCGGCACTACCCAGAACCTTATTGATCTTGTTTCTTTGCAGGTTGCCAATCATGTCCAAACGAAGCCCCTCGACACCGCTCAATGCTTCTGCTTTGCGCTGCAAGTCCTGGGGTCGGTTCTCGCCAAATGCGACATACCCTTGCTCGTAGGCCAGTAGCATCTCTTCGACGCCAACCGTCTTTGACACCGCAAGCAATGTAACCTCATTCGCGTGACGTTCCGAGCGTGACGCCGCTTCCGCGATGCGATCCAAAAGCTCAGCCCTCCGACGAGCCAAGAAGCTCGAATACCTCTGACGTTCGTTACTGTCCATCGAATCCACACCCCCTTTCGCCCTTACAGACGATTATTGCTTGCAAGGAAGCAACATAGCCAGACCTTGCAAGCAATCGTCGCGTTCAATCGCCTACATGCGCGTGCTGCGCTTAAGGAAGTCAGGTATATCGAATGCATCAGATCCGTTCGACCTTGCGTTCGATGTGGGGCGGCTCGACTGCCTACGCTCCGCCTGCCGTGGCGCGGGACCGCGGCGGTCATTACTCGTAGACATAGGAGCTGGAGCGCTCACATTGTCATCGCGGAAGCCTGTCGCGATGACCGTGACACGCACCTGGTCACCTAGACTCTCGTCTACAACCGTACCAAAGATGATGTTTGCATCCGGGTCGACGTTCTTTGCCACGAGATCGGCTGCGTCATTGATCTCCTGAATGCCAAGGTCCTGATTGCCAGAAATGGAAAGAAGCACACGAGTAGCTCCGTCCACTGAGCTTTCGAGCATGCGACTGCTGATGGCCTCCTCGGCAGCGTCGATGGCACGGTTGTCGCCTGATGCGATGCCGATTCCCATCATGGCCGTTCCCGCACCACGCATGATCGTGCACACGTCAGCAAAGTCAAGGTTGATCAGGCCCGGAACCGTGATGAGGTCGGTGATGCCCTGAGTGCCCTTGCACAGCACATCATCGGCCATACGAAAGGCCTCAAGCATGGTTGTCTTCTTTTCCGAGAGGTCGAGCAGACGATCGTTGGGGATGACAATGAGCGTGTCAACGCTATCGGAAAGGTTCTTAATGCCATCAGCAGCGTTCTGGGCGCGCTTGCGTCCCTCGAAGGTGAAAGGCTTCGTGACGACGCCTACCGTGAGGGCACCGATGTCGTTCTTTGCAATGTCAGCAACGACGGGCGCGGCTCCCGTGCCTGTACCGCCGCCCTCGCCTGCCGTGATGAAGACCATGTCGGAGCCTGCAATGGCGGCTTTGATATCATCACGGGAATCCTCGGCAGCTTCTGCGCCAACCTCGGGCACAGCGCCAGCGCCGAGCCCCTTGGTGATATCAGTACCGATGTGAACCTTGATGTCGGCATCTGAGAGCGCAAGTGCCTGAGCATCTGTATTGACCGCGACGAACTCAACACCGCGGATGTTCTGCTCAATCATGCGATTGACGGCATTTGTGCCGCCGCCTCCCACACCGACCACTTTGATCACGGCCAAGTAGTTGTTGGGAATGTTGGATTCGTTCATGCTTCCTCCTTGTGTGGCGGCGGCTGTGCCCTCCGTGCGTCGTGCGTACTGCCATGTGGTTCGACGTGCTGCGTTGGGGCTACGAAGGTGGTACGTGAGTGTTTCGTTTAGATGTTCGTGGTACCCCGTGCTAGCTCGATTTGCCAAGGTCAAAACCTTCAACCTCAAGTTAACCTCAACGCCTCTTGCAAAGCGGGTGATTTTTACACAAGACAATTCGCAAAGTCAACAGTTATGTCGAACTCATGGATTCCGCAGGTAAACGACCCAGTTTTGTGACTTCAATTCTTTAAATCTCTACCTGAGGTTGAGATTTTATGTTTACGTTTTGATGCTTTGAAACAGATTGTACAGAGGGTTTTTCGAAGGGTTCGACTAGTCGTATCCGTAGGCATCCTCGGAATAGCCATATTCATCCGAGTTATACTCGTCCTTATCGCCGGGCATATCCTCGGACTCGCTGGCCTCGACATCCTCTTCGTCCTCGACCTTGCGTTGGGGATAGGTCGAGAACTTGCTATCCTCGTCGATGGCAGAGCCCGTGGCACCAGTCCCCTGCTGCACATACGTGGAGTCGATACGACGGTACGTAGGCCTGGAAGGCACGCGCACATTGACGTAGGTCACCTGCCCAGCATACTCGTCAAGTATCTGTGTGGCGACTGCAACCTTTGAGGCAACGTTGGTGGGACTGCCCAGAGATACCTCCACCCCACTCTCCAAGATGCAAGATATGCCTTCCGAGTCGGGGGCAGAATAGCTCACGACCCGCTGTTTGAACTCATCCGGAATCTGCTCCAAGAACGAAAAGACAGCCTGGATGGTTTCATCAGTCGCCTTTGTTCCTGCCGCTGGCGATACCGTTGCGGGTACGTCGGAAATCATTATCACACCTAATGCGTTTGCCTCCACAAGCGCGGCATCTACGGCAGACTTGGCATCATCAGGCTCTACGCGTAGCGGCTCAATCCACACCCCGTCATCTCCCATTAGCCAGCAGAGTCCGCCCGTGCGCATGGACACGAGTGCCCCCACCTTTCGCTCGTGCGTACGTACGAGCAGGCGGTCAGGAAACGCGCTTTCCACCTCCACGGATGCGATCCAAGGATTGTTGAGCACCGCCTTCTCCACTGCCTCGACGTCAACATTGAGAAGCGTCGCACCGGCGGGAAGTCGTATGAGCTGGGCGACGTTCTCGGCGGTCACATGCTCCGTGTCATTGGTCTCGATGGATGTGATGAGAAACATCGGAGTATGTGAGAGGATGGCGATTACGAGCGCAAAGACGAGTAACAATCCTGCGAGTGAGCCTGATACCAATGCCACTATACGCAGGATACTGTGCCCAGCCTTGCGCGCGTCCATGATCCCTAGCCCCATGGATGAGTCAGGCAGGGCACCGTCCGCAATCGTAAGCCCCTCCTGAGAGGGTATACCGCTCTTTGGCACACCACGAGCACGAAGTCTGCTCGACGCCTCGCCCAGCGTCGATCCCACGACGCTCGTCCGCCCTTTGGAGCGTGCGCCATCGCCATGACGGCGAGCGTTACGTGCCATAATGCTATGCGCTCTCTCCGGCGCGTTCTTCGAGCAGTGACAGCAGCGCCGGACCCATGAGGGTAACGTCTCCAGCACCTTGCGTTATGACCAAATCTCCCGGCTGGCACTCATCCGCCAGACGCTCGAGCAGCCGTCTGCGATTCGGTACGTAGTAGACCTCCGGAACCTTTCCGTGTTGCGCTACAGCCGAGGCGACGGTCTTGCCAGAAATCCCCGGGATAGGCATCTCGCTCGCAGGAAAAACGTCCATCACATAGAGCACGTCAGCATAGTCAAATGCCGTAGCGAAGCGATCGCGCATGATCTGTGTGCGTGTGTAACGATGCGGCTGAAACACGCATACGACACGCTTGAAGTCCAGACCCTTTGCCGCGCCAAGGGTGGCGGATATCTCAGTGGGGTGATGGCCATAGTCATCCACCAACGTAATGCCACAGGCATCGCCCACATGGGTGAAGCGACGGCGTGCACCCTTGAAGCTCGAGAGTGCTGTAGCCGCCTCTTTGACGTTAAGTCCAAGTGCATCAGCAACGGCGATGGATGCAAGCGCATTGAGTACGTTATGGCGCCCGGGGTTCGAGGAAATGGTGACACCCACCACCTCGCCGGACGGCAGCTTTGCCTCCATGGATTGCTTGATGCCTTCGGAGGTGGCGGATACGCACACATAGTCGTTGTGCTCGTCGAAACCGTACGTAATCACATGGCGCCCTGTTGCACGCGCAAGCTCCACATAGTGCTCCACGTCACCCATAATGATTACGGTGCCTGACTCACCTACGAGTCCCATGAACTCTTGGAACGTGGCTTCTAGCCTCTCGAGAGTCCCGTAGTGCTCCATATGGTCTTCTTCTATGTTTGTGACCACAACCACATCAGGATCGAGGAAGAGGAACGAACCGTCGGACTCATCGGCTTCGGCAACGAAGTAGCCACCTCTCCCGTCACGTCCGTTCGTGCCGTACCCTTCGACAACACCACCAATCAGAAACGCAGGATCTAGACCCATGCGATCAAGCATCGTGGCCACCATCGAACTCGTGGTTGTCTTGCCATGGGTACCCGCGACCGCCACCGTTGTGGCTCCTTCGCAAAGCGCCGAGAGCATCTTTGCCCGCGGCCAGATAGGAATGCCGAGCTCGCGTGCACGTACGAGCTCAGGATTAGTCTCTGGAACTGCAGTAGAGGTGACGACCACGTCGGGACGCACCTCGTCAATAGTCGTTGAATCATGACCGATGCGAACGTCGATACCCGCAGACACAAGCTTGCGAACGTAATGGGACTCCTTAAGGTCAGAGCCAGTGACGACCCTCCCACGCTGATGCAGCACGAGGGCGATACCGCTCATGCCCGCTCCGCCGATTCCTATAAAGTGAGCACTCGTGAATGCCACATCTGTCTCATCGTATGCCATGTGTCCTCCTAGGGTAGTTTCAATCTACCAGTGTAGTGCTTTTGCCCGAATAGGAGAAGTCGTACGCAAATACACTATGCGTGCCTAGCAGACGGACTCAACCTGATCGGCCAGCAGTGAGGCAGCAAGGTCCTGCGCCAAGGAGCGGGCAGCAATACGCATTCCGTCCCTCTTGTAAGCATCGTCCACGAGCTCCAAGACTAGCTGCGAGAATCCTGGCGCGTCCAATTCTTCATCCCGGACCATCTCGGCAGCCCCCGCATCTACCAAGAAGCGGGCATTCGTCGTCTGGTGATCCCCTGTTGCCAAAGGATACGGCACTAGCACAGCAGGTACCGCAAGCGCGGCAATCTCCGCTATCGACGAGGCACCAGCTCGGGAGACCACGAGGTCAGCTGCTGCAAGGGCCTCTCCCATGTTGTCGATGTAAGGACGCACGTCCCAGCGTGCAGCCTCTTCTTCCCCAAGGGCAAGCCCAGCGACCACCTCGCCATGGAGTTCCTTGCCGGTGGAATGTACGACGTGAACGTTGGGGCGAGCGAGCAGCTCGTCACGCATGCTCACGATCGCATTGTTGAGGTGTCTCGCTCCAAGACTTCCCCCAAACACGAGCAGCATCGTCTCGTCATCCGATATCCCAAACGCAGCCCTACCCGCCTCGCGAGACGCCTGCGTCACCTGTCGCCTCACGGGATTGCCCGTCACCATGAGAATCGTACTGTCGCCTATTCTCCCCTCAAAAGCTGAGCGGGCATCTGGTTGTGACAGGCACACAGACGCCGCATCGTGCGCGCACGTGCGATTCGCAAGTCCCGCGACGGAATTCTGCTCGTGGATCACATACGGGATAGTCCGCTTGTGGCAGAGCCTCAGCAACGGCATCTCCACATACGCCCCAAAACCTACGGCAACATCTGGATCGCCCTCATCCGCAAAGAGCCTTCCAAGCTCACGCTCCGCACGCCACATGCGCACGACAGCTGAGACGAACGTCCATGGCCTCGTGCGATCGAAGCCAGTGACGCGAATAGTCTTGAAGTCATATCCAGCCTCCGGCACGAGAGTGCTTTCCAGACGGTTGGGCTGGCCATAGAACGTAACGTGATGTCCACGGTCGCGCAGCTCCTCAGCCAAAGCGAGCGCGGGATTAATATGACCAGCAGTGCCTCCTGCGGCAATCGCCACCTCAAGCGTTTTGGGCACGTCCCCCACCGTCCTTCCCAAGGCGTCCAATCTTGCCTAGGATACTATACACGTCCTTGCGGCCCTCGCAAGAGACGTTGACCACCCACTGCGCGGGCCACACAAACCCAGAAGTGACGCCCCAACCTCACCGACGGCGTCCGCGAAGCCTCTCCACCGCACTCTGTTGGCTTAGGTCACGTCGTCGATAGCTGCTGGCAAGTGGCGACGATGCGACCCCCCTGCCGCCATCGACTACGCTCCATCCAGGACGCGGCGCGCTTTGCCGTCCCACGCGCGCCCTCGGGAAGCCCGTATCGTCATGATATTCGTCCTCTGCAAACCTCAGCTGCCGTCTTCGCACATCATGCACGGTCTCGGGCATCTTTGAGTGGAACGAAACCGACGCGACGAGACCCACCAAAAGAAGGCACGACATGACCGACGAGCCTCCGTATGATACGAAGGGCACCGGCTTCCCGGTCAACGGGAGGACCCCCAGCACGCCACCGACGTTGAGCAGCAACTGTATGATAATGAGGGAGGTGCACCCCGCTGCAATGAGCTTCCCAAAGACATCGGGCGCATGCTCGGCTATCTTGAGACCACTCCAAAGGAGCAGTGCGAATGCAAGGAGCATGCCAAGCGCGCCCACGAGTCCGAGCTCCTCACCCACGATGGCAAAGATAAAGTCGTTGTGCGCCATGGGTAGATAGTTGTACTTCTGTCTCGACATGCCAAGCCCCAAGCCGGTGAGGCCACCTGAACCAAAGGCATAGAAGCCCTGCGTGAGCTGGTAGCCAGCGCCATAGGGATCGCTGAACGGATTGACCATGGTCATGATGCGTGCACGCGAGTACTCGTCCTTCATCGAGTAGGCAAATGCGAGAAATGCTGCGACTGCCGTAACCGCCAAAAGCTGTCTAGCTGAGACCCCTGCGATATGACACATCACCAGTAACGTAAGCACTACGACTCCGGTCGTACCCTTATCAGGCTGGAGCAGCACAAGCAGCAGGGGTATGCCAACACCAATGACGACGTGTTTGACTGCCTGCGTGCTATCCATCGCTCCCTTGCAAAAGAACTCCTCGGCTATGTGGGCTCCCACCAGCAGAATGATAACCTTCGCGAATTCCGACGGTTGCAGCGTGAACGGACCAATGGCGATCCAGCGCGTCGCTCCGTAGACATCAAGTCCCGCCAGAGGCGAGTACACCACGACGAGCAGGAGCACTGTGACCCCCCAGCATATCTCGAGGAGCTTGTCACTCCACATGTGATAGTCAAGCTTTGCCAAGGCTATCGCGAGCACCGTCCCCACGCCAGCAAACGCCACCTGGCGCACGAGGAAGTACGCGGGATTGTGGTTGTAGTCACTAGAGGTAAGACCCACGATGGACGAGGAAGAGTAAATCATGAGCATGCCAAAGAGAAGCAACGAGAACGATGTCACCAGAAACACGACCCTCGGCACCATAATGCGCGCGGGCGTTGCGCCGGTATGTCCTCTGCCCGACCTGGATTGTTCCGAGCGCGCTTCTGTGAGACGCTGCGATACGCCGGCCGTCACGCGTTCCTCCCTCCCGCATCGAGTCCGGCCACCATGTCCTTGAATGCACGGCCGCGCTCTTGGAAGCTCGAGAACTCATCGAACGAGGAGCAGGCGGGCGAGAGGAGAACCACGTCCCCCCTATGCGCGATCGAGACGGCTCGATCGAATGCCTGGGCCATATGGGGTTCTTCAAAGACAGTGAGTCCCATTCCGGAATCCGCATCGCGCACCGCTGCCGCGATACGAGGCCCTGCCTCGCCATAGCACACGGCTGCACGGCAACGCGCAGAGACTGCATGGGCTAGAGTCCCCAAGTCCGTACCTTTGTCATGCCCGCCAAGCAGGACCACGATAGTGCCGGGGACGAAGGCCATGAGCGCCTTTTCGACGGAATCGACGTTGGTGGCCTTCGAGTCATTGACGAAGCGGACGCCCCCGCGCTCCCCGCACGGCTCAATCCGATGCTCAAGCGGCTCAAACGTGAGCAGAGCGTGACACACGGCATCCCTCGAAACGCCTACCTCAAGGGCGAGCGCCGAAGCCACGAGGGCGTTCAGGACATTGTGGTCGCCCTCAAGCGTCATGCTGTCCTTGCGCACGAGCGTGTAATCCTTCCCGTCAAGTCGCACCACGAGGCGTCCCTCACGCTGATAGGCGGCATGGGGGGTATCCGGTATGGCATGGGCACTCGCCCTGCACACGCGAAGGCCACGCTCCTCGAGACGATCCGCAATCGCACGGCAGCAGACATCATCCACACACACTATCGCAAGGTCACCTTCGCCGAGGTTCTGGAAGATGCGCTCCTTCGCCTGGACGTACGCCTCGAACGAGCCGTGCCACTCCAAGTGGTCGGGTGTGATATTGAGCAGACAGGCCACCCGAGGATGCAATTCCCTAGAGGTCGTGAGTTGGAAGCTCGAAAGCTCTGCCACGAACCACGAGCCTTCAGAACGATCAACCACCTTGCCCGTCGCAACAACGCCTATGTTGCCGACCGCCTGCGCTTCGAAGCCCCCGCAACACAAAAGCTCAGTGGCTAGCAGGGTTGTGGTGGTCTTGCCGTTCGTGCCAGTAATCGCCACCCATCGATCGGGACTCTCGCGCCAAGCGAACTCCGGCTCACCCATCACGATCGAGGAATGCTCAACCGCCGAGACAAAGAACTCCGAACCCTCTGGTATACCCGGCGACACTATGGCGAGGTCGTAGTCTTCCTCGATGGCATCTGTGCCACAGATCACACGAACTCCGTGCCCCTCAAGGGCATGAGTGGCATCATCGGGTCTCGATTTAGCCCCGCCATACAGGCTGACCGACGTTACGCGACCGGGACCAAGTCCCACGAGATAATCCGCCACGGCAAGGCCCGTACGACCCAAGCCGAGCACGCAGACCTTGCCCAGCTGCTCCCCGGCAAACGACGATTGCATGATTTCCCCCTTCCGGGTCTAAGGGCGACAGCAGCACGCGGCCGAGGGCCGACGCGTCGCCCCAGCATTGTGCTAGCGAAGCTGGAAGTACAAGGCAAAGCCCAAGGCAACAAACGCAGCTGAGATAATCCAAAAGCGAATGACGACCTTGTTCTCGCTCCAACCGAGCTTCTCAAAGTGATGGTGAATCGGAGACATAAGGAACACACGCTTGCCCGTGGCCTTGAAGCTCGCCACCTGTATGATGACCGATAGCGCCTCGATCACAAAGAGCGCACCCATAACGAGCGATGTGACCTCGGTCTTTGTGAGCACGGCACAGGCGGCAAATGCGGCACCAAGCGCAAGCGAACCCGTGTCCCCCATAAAAATGGACGCTGGGTAGCAGTTGTGCCACAGGAAGCCAATGCAGGCCCCGCCGATGGACGCCGCAAAGATGGCAAGCGAAAGATTCTGGCAACGGAACGCCACCATTCCCATACCGAGCATAGCCATGAGCACCGTACCCCCCGCAAGACCGTCCAGTCCATCGGTGAGGTTAACGGCGTTGGAGAGTCCCGCCATGAGCAGAATCACAAAGAGCACGTATAGCCACGGAATCCGGAACGCCCCGGGTCCGTCGCCCACGACGGTTGTGAGCACGCCGAGATCGATGGTGAAGCCGCCGGGGAAGCGCACCACTGGCGCGATTCCTACCCAGTTGACGGCCCCCAGGCAGAACGCCACGGCTATTGCGACGAGCCCAATCATCTTTTGCAAGGGGGTAAGTCCAAGCGAGCGCTTGTGCGCCACCGATTCGACATCATCAAGCAGGCCGAGCGAGCCGGTAATCAGCATCGCCACAATGCAGCAGCTGAGATCTGGCGTCCAAGGAGCCAGAAGCACGCAAGTAATCACGACACCGACGAGCATGATGAGCCCACCCATGGTAGGCGTGCCCTGCTTGACGAGGTGCTGCTCCGGCCCGTCGGCACGAATCTGCTGTCCGATGCCACCGCTCTTCATAAAGCGTATAAAGAGGGGCATGAGCAAGCCCACAATCAGTGCGCTGACAAATACAGCCATAAAGACCTGATAGGTTGGGTAGGCTGGATCACCCAAAAGGCGTGCAATCATCGTGCAAGCACCCCCTCGACGAAGCGGTCGAGTCCAACGGAACGAGACCCCTTGGCAAGCACGAGGTCACGCTCGCCAAGGATTGGTGCCAGAATGCGCGCGGCATCCTCCGCCGTCGCGAACCGCTCAAGCCTGTCGGGGGAAAACCCCATGGTGATTGCTGCATCAGCCATCACGTCGGCTGCCTCGCCGCCCACAAACGCAATCATGTCGAGCGGCTTCGCAGCCGCATAAGCACCAATCAGTCCGTGCAGGCGGCCCGATTCAGCTCCCAGCTCCCCCACCTCTCCAATCACAGCGATACGCTTGCCCGCGCAACGCATGGAACAAAGCACCTCAAGGGCAGCCGCAATGGAGGATGGGCTGGCGTTATACGAGTCATCGATGACGCGCGTCCCGCTCATTGCGCGGCGTACCTCGAGCCTCATGTGCGTAGCATGCATGCCCAGAATGCCCGAGAATGCCTCCTCACGTGCAGCGCCCAGCGCCCACACGGCTCCCATGGCGCTCAGCAGATCATACACCATCGCACGTCCCGGCAGGGGGAGCAACCCCTCTAGCACGAGGCCATCCGAGAACCTCAACCGCACATATGGCAGGCCGTTCTCATCAATGCTGAGTAGCTCGGCACGCACCGGGCAGCCTGCGCCGTCGCCAACCCGCCACACACTCACGCCGGCAGGCTTGGCATACTCTTCTTCGATGAGATCTGAGAAGTCGTCCGCATCCGTGAGCACGATGGCGCAGTCATAGCCGTCAACAAGGCGCATTCCACTCACGATCTGGCCCTTCGCACGAGCAATGCCCTCGCGTGACCCAAGGTTGCCTATGTGGCTCGTGCCCACGTTTGTGACAACAGCCACGTTGGGCTTCACGACGTCGGAAAGACGCTCCATCTCTCCGGGCATGTTCATGCCCATCTCCACGACAACGGCCTCATCCGTAGATGAGGCACCAAAAAGCGTGAGCGGAACCCCAAGGAGGTTGTTGAAGTTCCCCTTGGTGGCATGCGTCACGCGCGTAGTCGAGAGCGCCGCCGCGAGCATATCCTTGGTGGTAGTCTTTCCCACCGATCCAGTCACCCCAACCACGGCCCACTGCGGATTGCGCAGACGCCATGCGCGGGCGAGGCGCAGCATGAACTCCTCGCCATCATCAGCCATGGCCCTCACCACGGCCGTCCCATGAAGCCCGGCAACCTCCAACAACTCCTCATCAGCCGGAGCAGTGAGCACTATCACGTGCGCACCCGCCTCGACAGCCGACTTCGCGAAGCGGTTGCCATCCACCCGCTCGCCGCGCAGGGCGACGAACGCTCGCCCTGCAACCACTTCACGCGAATCAATGCACACGCCCTCGAACGTCGCCGAGGCTTGACCCGCCACCAACGCGGCGCGCGTCGCCTCCAGCATGTTCGCAACCGTCATGCGTATCATTGCATCCCCTCCCCCAGCTAGCGCGTAAACGACGGAACGCTCAAATCTGCTAGAACCTCACCCATGATAGCCGAGAACACCGGTCCCGCAGATGAGTACGACATATATGGAGTTTCGTTCAAGCCAACGTACACCAAGGCTTCGGGATCCTTCGCGGGAGCAAAGCCTATGAGCGAGGCGAGATACTTGTTTTTGAGGTATTTGCCGTTCTCCGCCTGCTCTCCCGTACCCGTCTTTGCCGCCACGTCATAGCCCTTGACAGCGGCAGACTGCCCGGTACCGTCCTCGACCACGGTACGCATCATGTCCGCCACCTTCTCTGCCGTGGCTGCCGACACAGAGCTGTCCCCGCTCTCCCACTCGAGGTTGGTTCCATCGACGCTCACCACGAAATGCGGTGTTGCGAGCTCTCCCCCGTTTGCGATCGAACCAACCGCACGCACCATCTGCACCATGGGCACCGCAATGCCCTGCCCAAAGGACATGGAGCCTACCGAAGAAGGGTCGTACTGATTGCGCGTCTTAACGAGGCCCACCGCCTCGCCGGGATAGTCAATACCCGTGAGCGTGCCAATGCGAAAAGCCGCGATACCCTCTGCCAATGCGTCAGCTCCGATAGCCTCCTCGGCGATGAGGGCAACACCGACGTTCGAGGAGCGACGAAGAACCTCGCGCAGGTTCATGTCCATGGTTTCGTTCCTGCCATCCTCGTCCTCCACGAGGTCCTGGCCGACGAGCATGGTGGGCGGCACCGTGAAGTAGTCATTCGCACTCACCGTACCGCTCTCCAAGCCTATGGCGGCGGTCAGCACTTTAAAGATGGAACCCGGTTCATATGAGGCGGAGACGAGCTTGAGATTAAGCGCCTCGTTCGTGATGGAATCGGGATTCGCGAGGTCTGCATAGGGCGTCGAGCACGCAGCTATGATCTCACCGTTGCGCGGATCGCACACCATGCAAAGGCCGGTCTTTGCCTTGTTTGCCACGACGGCTTGCTCGACCTGGTCTTCCACAAACGCCTGCACATCCTTGTCGATGGCCAGCACGATGTCATCGCCGTCAATCGGATCCTCGGTCTCGTAGGCACCCCCTGCAATGGGTATGCCGCCAAGCCCCGTCTCCATTATCATTTGCCCATCTTTGCCGGCGAGCACCTCGTTATAGGCCAGCTCGATGCCCGAGATTCCCTTACCGTCCGTATCCACCATACCGAGCACCTGTCCAGCTACACGCCCAAAGGGGTACACCCTGTGCATCTGGCTCAGGAGATAAATGCCGGCATAGCCCTCCGTACGCAACTCGGAACGCAGCGACTTGCACGCCTCCTTGTCCGCCTTGCGCGCAAGGTACTCGAACGTGGAGTCCTTCTCCATGAGATTGCGATAGGCCTCTGCATCTCCGCCGAGCCACTTCTCGACCATCTGCGCCTGTTTGGAGGCATCAGCTATCTCCTTGGGGTTGCAGTACACGTCGTAGCATTCCTCGCTCCTTGCGAGGACGTTGCCGTTGCGGTCATAGATGGTACCGCGACGCGCCTTGAGCTCGATGACGTTGGTGTGCCGTTGCTCAGCCTCCTCGGCGTATTCCGGGCCTAGGATGATCTGCAAATGTACGAGTCGCACGCCAATGAGGCCCATGACGATCAACAAGACCAGAAACACATGCCTAAGAGTTCCGTCCGCAGACTCTCCACCAGCGGGATGGCGCCTGCGCGATCTCTCGTCGCGGGATGTCCTCTCGTGTCTCGTGGTACGGCTCATGCCGACCTCTTAGTCCATGTCCAGACGCTCTACCTCACTGGCATGCACCATGCCGAGGTTCTGCGTGGCGATGCGTCCTATGCGCTCAGAGCCGCTGAAGAGCGAGCGCTCAATCTGCAAGTCCTCGTTCAGGGTACGCAGATCCTTGATCTGCGAGCTTATGGCCTCATTGCCCTGAAGCATGGCGACCGTTCCCGCCGTGAGCGTCACGCGAACCGCTCCAATCGCACACAAAACAATGACAATGGCGACAATTGCAACAACTCTTCCATAGAAGGATTGCGTGACACCTGCACGCCTCGTCGCATCGAGGCCGCCGCCCTCGATCGCCTCGAGGCGCGTCTTGCCGGACGTGCGCCAATCGAGCTCCTCAGCCTCGAGCTGAAGTGCCAGAGAACCCTCGTACCTCATCATGCCGCGTTCCTTCCCGCCCCGACATCTGGCAGGTCCGTTTCTGCTACGTTTCATGGTCGCGCTGGCGTGTCAGCGCTTGGTTCCGCCTATGCACGCGAGGTGTCAAGCTTCCTCGCCACTCTCATGAGAGCACTGCGAGCCCTCGGGTTCGCGCGCACCTCCTCAGCCGACGCCTTGAGCGCCCGCTTCGTCTCGACCGCAACTATCGGCACGTGCCCACATACGCACACCGGAAGGTCCGGAGGACAGATACAGCCCTGGCTCATCTGTCCGAACGTCTGCCTGACGATGCGGTCCTCCAGCGAGTGGTAGCTGATGACGCAGATTCTACCACCTGGATTTGCCCATCGTATCGCAGCCTCTAGACCAGGCCTCAACGCGTCGAGCTCACCGTTGACCTCGATGCGTATGGCCTGAAAGGCCTTGCGGGCAGGATGACGCCCATGACGACGGTCGCGTGCCGGAATGGCATCGCGCACCACCTCAGCAAGGCGAATGCACGACTCGATTGGCTCGCGGCTTCGCTCTTGCACGATTGCCCGCGCGATGCGACTCGCATGTCGCTCGTCCCCATAGGATCGCAGAATCCGGGCGAGGTCTGCTTCGTTATAGTTGTTCACGACCTCAGCTGCGGTTAAGGTGTTGTTGCCCGGGTCCATGCGCATGTCTAGAGGGGCATCCTCGTGATACGAGAAGCCCCGCTGGGGGATGTCGAGCTGTGGGCTTGAGACGCCCAAATCAAAGAGGAAGCAATCCACTCCCGGAACCTCCGCCTCGACGAGCAAGTCGTCGAGGTCGGCGAAGTTCCCCTTGAGCAGGCACATGCTCACCTCAGGCACCTCACGCGTAAGCCTCGCGGCTGCCGCTTCGAGGGCCATGTCGTCCTGGTCGATCCCGATGGAGAGGCCGTCTGGCGCTACGCGTCGCGCAAGCTCCACGCTGTGGCCAGCACCACCGAGGGTACAGTCGCACACTATCTCCCCCGGCTCTGGAGCCAACGCCCCCACGACCTCCTCGCACATGACAGGTACATGCCGATATTCGCTTGTCAAGTCATTCACTCCCTAGTCCTCGTCGTACATGAGCGCGTCGAGCTCGTCGTCAAGCAGAGCGTTCTCGGCCTCCCACCGCTCGGTGTCCCACACCTCGAAGTGGTCTACCACACCCACCACCGTCACGTCACGCTTGAGGCCGAGCCTCTCACGTTTCTGGGCATCCACCTTGCCGAGCGCTATGCGGCCCGCAGAGTCGATGTCCACCGTCACGGCACTGCCCGTCAGCTTGCGCCTCAGAGCCACCTGGCGGCGATTCCCCGGCGAGAACTTCTTCCCGTCCTTCTCGAAGAAGCTCTCCACCCAACGGCCGAAACCGTCGGGAGTGAATCCGTACAGCGCATCCTGCAGGGGGATGAGGATGACTTGCCCTTCGAAGTCCTTGCGGTACGTCGCGGGCAGAGTGAGGCGGCCCTTGGCGTCCAAGTTGAACTGCTTGGATCCCGTTAGGTACATGCCTCACGTCCCCTCTTGCCTCTCCTCACGCTCGGAAAGCCTGGCTGTGTGGTGGTGCGTCTGAGCTTCGTGTGTGGTGCTCGGCCTTCCCACGAGGGTTTGTCTTCCCCCGAATGCGTGGCCCCATAATACACCTTGCAACACTTAGCCCCACCTTCACCCATCGAGAGATTTCTTTTCACACCCTGAAATCGAACACCGCATCCCCAAGATGTTGTGGAAAGCAGCAGGAGCCACGCACAAGCACGCAGATGAAACCTGAGGGACAATAAGAACGTAATGTGTTGAAGTTGTGTGTTCCCATACAGTTCATCGCTTATATACGCTTAACTATATCAAATCAGTACAGGTGTACGTTTCTTTGATAGACACTTGTTTGGCTGTGCACACCTTTACTTGGCCCGCGGGTGAGCCGTGAGGTACTCGAATCTCACGTGCGTGCGGTCTACGTGGGAGTATATCTGCGTGGTAGCAATACTGGCATGACCTAAGAGCTCCTGTACCACGCGCAGGTCAGCTCCGCCCTCCACTAGATGCGTAGCATAACTATGCCGCAACGTATGCGGGTGCAGGCCCTCTATACCCACAAATCTGCCATACCGCTCGCAGATGGCATGCACCGACTGGCGCGAGAGCCTGCCTCCGCGCACGTTGAGAAACACCGCGTCGGTCGGACGAGCTGGCTTCGCCAGAGATGGCCTTCCAGTCTCCAGATAGGCTTTGAGCGCACGCAGCGCAGCACCTGAGACGGGCACGACACGCTCCTTGGCCCCCTTGCCGAGCACAAGGAGCAGCTCCTCCTCAAGCAATACCTCGCGACAGTCGAGACCTACCAGCTCCGAGACCCTGAGTCCACAGCCATACAGCACCTCCAAGATGGCGCGATCACGACTCCCCGACGCAGTGGCAGCATAGGGCTGCTCCAAGAGCGCCTGGGTCTGCGCGATGGAAAGCACGTCGGGCAGACGATGCTCAAGCTTGGGGGCAATGACGTCCTTGGCTGGATTGTGCGGAACCAAGCCCTCCCTCACGAGGAACTTGTGCATGCTACGCACGGCCATCAGCGCGCGCACGGTGGAGGTCGTCGCGTAGTCCATCGACGACATCAGGGCCACGAAGCCCTCCACATCCTGCGTGGTCACCTCGCTCGCATCTCGTATGCCCGCATCCTCCAAATACCTCGTGTAGCGCGCGAGATCACGACCGTACGCTTCCACCGTATCCTGTGAGCTCCCACGTTCCACGACGAGGTGAGAGATGAACTCCTCGCGCGCCTCCGCAAGGTCCATGTTCTCACCCGCTACTGATCGTCAGGGATGACGGGCACGCCGACGACGTGCAGGTCGTGGCGGTCCTTGCCCTCATGGCGCGCGATGGCAGCGCGCACGAACTCGCGGAACAAAGGCGCCGGCGCATTGGGGCGGCTCTTGAACTCGGGATGGGCCTGACAAGCCACGAACCACGGGTGCACTCCTTCATCTAGCTCGACCATCTCGACGAGCGTGCCGTCGGGACTAGTGCCCGTAATCCTGAGACCAGCCTCCACCAGTTGCTCGCGATACTCGTTGTTTACCTCGAAGCGATGGCGATGACGCTCATGCACGAGATCGCATCCGTACGCCTCACGTGCGAGCGACCCCTCTGCGAGCACGCAGGGATAGGCTCCCAAACGCATGGTGGCTCCCTTGCTTTCCACTCCCTTCTGTTCTGGCATAAGGTCAATCACGGGATAGGGGGAAGCAGAATCGAACTCGGCCGAGTTCGCGCCTTCCATGCCGCACACGTTGCGGGCAAACTCGCACACGGCTACCTGCAAGCCCAAGCACACGCCCAAGTAGGGTATGTCTTGTTCGCGCGCACGCTTTGCCGCTAGAATCTTTCCCTCGATGCCGCGAAGCCCAAAACCGCCAGGCACGAGAATACCGTCAGCGTTGCCGAGGACTGCCTCCACACATTCCTCGTCAAGTGCCTCCCCATCAACCAGCTCTATGTCCACGTGGCGTCCGTAGTACACACCCGAGTGATGAAGCGCCTCGATGACAGAGAGGTAGGCGTCGGGCAACTGCGTGTACTTGCCCACCACCTTGATGTGCGTGACGTCGCGCAGCGTCTCAGCCTCATGTAGGGCACCGGTAAACGAGTACCAGCTGCTCATGTCGCTTTCGCGTGGGTCAAGGCAAAGCTTCTCACAAACCTTGAGGTCGAAGCCTTGGTCAGCCAAATGACGAGGCACGTCGTAGATGGAGGGACAATCCGAGTTTTCGAACACGCAGTCGGGCTCGACGTCACAGAAGCTCGCAATCTTTTCGCGCACGTCGCGCTCTACCTCATGGTCGGAGCGGCATACGATGAAATCTGGCACGAGTCCCATGGAACGCAGTTCCTTGACGGAATGCTGCGTAGGCTTGGTCTTGATCTCGTGAGCAGCCGCGATATAGGGCACGAGGCTCACGTGAATGAGACAGCAGTTACCGTGACCTTTCTCCTTGCGGAACTGTCGCACGGCCTCCACGAATGGCTGTCCCTCAATGTCACCGATGGTGCCACCCAGCTCCGTTATTACCACATCGGCACCACTCGCCTCTTCGATACGACGGAAGCGATCTTTGATCTCGTTGGTAACGTGCGGAATCACCTGCACTGTGCCGCCTAGGAAATCTCCCCTGCGTTCGCGCTCGATGAGGTCCTGATAGATGAGGCCTGAGGTAAAGTTGGAGTCCTCGCTGAGGTTCTCGTTGATGAAGCGCTCGTAATGTCCGAGGTCGAGGTCGGTCTCCTTGCCGTCCTCGGTAACGAACACCTCCCCATGCTGAAACGGACTCATGGTGCCTGGGTCCACGTTGAGATAGGGGTCGGCCTTCTGCATGACCACCTTGTACCCACGCGCTTTAAGCAGACGACCCAGCGATGCCGCTGTGATACCCTTGCCTAATGCCGAGACGACACCACCTGTAACGAACACGTGCTTTGCGCCCATAACTACCTCCCGCAGACAAATCTGACTCCTACGGGTCTTCATTGTAGCGTGTGCGCAAAGCACATAATCCAATCCGTTACGACACGGTGACCTTCACTGTGACCGTCTGCTTCTTTGACAGGTAATTGGTACTCCCCGCTGCACTCACGGTGATCTTTGCCGTGTAGGAACCCTTCTTCGTGCCTTTCTTTACCGTCACCTTACCCGTACTGCTGTTGACGGTCAGGTAAGAAGAACCAGAAGCCTTA
>CACXDP010000471.1 GCA_902766445.1 uncultured Coriobacteriaceae bacterium | reverse complement strand
TCATCGTCCACCTGAGACCCGACACGACGCTTCACTGTCATCTCTACCGTGGTGTCGTTCGGCCACGGCAGCGTAGTCGTCTCCTCCGTATCGGGAATGCCCCAGAGCTTGCCGAAGGCAAAGCCAGTCGTAGCCTTCTCCTGCTTCTCCACGTACCTATTCGTGACAGTGACGTTCGCAGTCGGCACCTCCGTTTCAGAGTCAGCTACTGGCTGCGCAATGCCGGTAACGGGCACGTCAATCTGTAGCCCATCATCGGTGACGTCGACCGCCGCGGCCCCGTTCACGGAAATCTTGACCGACTGGAGTTCGTAGTCGCCTACCTGCGCCGCGTCCTTGAGCTCCTTAAGCACGTAGGTACCCTGTGGGACATTCGCGAACTGCGTAGCCGACTGACTGGCGCTCACCGTAAACTCGTACTTCTCCGAAGTGAGGATCCCGTCCTCATGGAGGTATTTGCCGCTGTTCCACAAGGTGAACGTAAAGTCTTTGTTTAGGTTGTTAGGTCCACCCTCAACGGTCTTTGCGATGGTCAGGTTCCCACGCGGATCTCCCTCCAGCGGCGTGTTGGTGATGGCGATGCTTTGGTCGTGCGCGTCTGTGATGGCATAGGTATCGCCATAGCCAGCCACCGAGCGCTCCAACACGAAGTAGTGCCAGAGGGCATGGCTGTTGCTCTCGTCAAATCTCTCCAACAACTCGTTTCGATAAGTCCAAGGTATTGGACTCGTTGCGCTGAGCTCAATGTTCTTTATGAGGGGCTCAAGGCCTTGGCTAGAGACAATCTGACGATAGTAATTGGCATCAGCGCGATCGGTATCTATGGTCTGGCTCGTACGATATAGGTCGAAGTAAACGACGTCGTTTGCGTGCTTCTCGCTGTCTTGTTCGTCATCACTCCAGTCCTTGGTCACGCTCACGGTGATGAGCGAGTTCAGCTTGTTCGTGAACTCCACTGCCGGGCAATCGTCTCCCACGGTATCGAAAGTGTAACGGGTCGCATCACCTGAAACCGCTGTCGTATTTGTCGTCGTGGTGAAATGCTCACTCAGATAGATGCCCTCTACCGTCGTTTCCTTCGTCACGTCGCCCGAAGTCGCACTATACGAAGCACTGACCTCTCTGATTGACCACTCGATGACCTCACCGTCAGCGTTCTTCTTTGGCAGATGATCGACCGTTAGCGTCCATGCGTCGTCACCCGTCACGCTCGCCTTGGGCAATACGAGATAGCCCTCGTCATCCGCCCCTTCGGCAATCGATAGGTCCTTATACCGCTTGCCATCCGCATACAATGCGAACTTTACTCGCTTGTCCGTGAGGCTCTCGGCACCTTCCCATTCCTTACTGACCGTGAGGGAGGTCGTCTCCGCATCAGCATCGGTGTAGATGTTTGTGTAAGAAGCGTCAACCGCCGTATTCGTGTCCGAATCAACGGTAAACGTAAACGACATTTCCCCGTCATCGCCTTCGATGGGAGTCAACGCAGCTGTTTCTTTTTGTCCCTCGTTCCCACCAGCCTGGCCATCAGACGTGGACGTAATCGTGCCGTCTAGAAGGGTCGCCAGATCCGTGCCTTCTACCTCGGCACTTTGCCTGATCTCACGAACGGTATAGTCACCTGCTGGGAGACTGCTGATGATGAGCACGTATTCGCGCTTTGTTGTTCCATCCTCTTGCGGCATGTCAACGATAGTGAACTCGTCGTACGTCGAAACCCTGTTGTACACCACTGTGCCGCTTGCGCTTTTGCCGACAATCTCGAACGCAACATCCTTCTGATATGGGTCATAGCCGTTCTTGATCTTTTGGCTTGCCGTACGGTCGACAAACGTTTTGTGCAGCGTAAGCACTCGGTCCTTCGAAGCGTTTGAGATCTGAAGAATCGAGTCATCGGAGTACACGTAGTGCTCCCAGTCATCGTTCTCTCCGACGATGAAGCGCCAGTCTGTCTCTTCCTTGATAAAGCCCTCAGGAACCAACACCTCTCGCAGATAGTACTGATGGTTCTTCTTGATCGAGACGCCGTCGCGTGACTGGCTGAGCATGATCTCCGCAAACCCCGGCTGACCAGCATTCTCGTCATCGCCGCCCGCGCTCGTGATGAAGTATATGGGGTCCCCCACCTGATGGTTCTCGGGCGTGGGGAGGCGTCCGTCTATGGTAAGGCCGGCCTCCTGTGCCCTCTGCAACAGACCATCTGCATTCCACGTGGGGTCGTCGTCGCTTCCCACGTAGGCCTTCTGATAGGTCAGCGGTTCCTGATTGCCGCTCTCGTCATTATGGAAGAGCTGGAACACAGCGTAGGGCAATGGCTCGTGCATGCTGTCATCGGCAAACTTAAACACACGGACGCGATAGGTGGAAGCAGAGCCCTCATGGTCAGCCTTGAGGTCCGTCACCTTATGTGTGTCGGATTCAAAGCCGCCAATGCTTGCCGTATTGGTGAAGTTGACCGTTGCGCCTCGAGCGCCGATTGGCCAGCCTTCGTACGTGATCGTCACCTTCGTCTTGTCGGGAATCCAGAACGAGCCCTTGTTGTTGTGAAAGGACCACTCGATTGGGTTTGCGGGATCAACCTCAGGATCTGCCTCGATGCGAACGGTCTGGAAGTCCACGGCCATGTTATTGTAGGTATCCTCGAGCTTGTATCGTGAGTTGCCGTCTTCGGTAATCTGCAGCTTGAGGGGATTGACGACGATGGTATACGAGGCGAGTTCGGTCTCTGGGTCGTAGTTCACGCCCTTCTTCACTGGATTGAGGTCATAGCTCACCGCAGCGTTATCCGTTGGATGGACATCGAGCGATTCGTCCACAGAATCCCAGGTTGCCGTGTTGCCAAAAGACTGGACTGCCTCCTTCATTTGACTCTCGCTGACGCGCTGCTGGTCAGCCAATACCTGTGATTGATTCTTGATGCTCGCGTGATCAAGGGCAAGATAATACGAGATCTCATACGACTGACCATACGCCATCACCTGGCGCGCAGAAGACCCCTCCCCTTCCATGAGGGGATTTCCTTCGTCATCATTCACGCCGTACTTGAGAACGTCGAGGCTGTCGAACGGAACACTAATGCTGAGTACCTTTTTGCCCGTCTCCGCGTCAACGCTTGTGCCGCCCGAGACCGTCGCCTCCCATTTCGTCACGGGATCTGACACCGGTATCATACGCACGAGCTGTTCGTCAGACTCCTTGTCACTGACGTTGACCGAGAAGGTATCGCCCTGCTCGTCTGCGGCTATCTGGGCTGGGGTCAGGTAGTTCAGAGTCGGGTCGAAGGAATCGGTCAGTTCCAGATAGTATTTGCCAGTGGACTCGTCATATCTGAACGTCTCGTCGCTCATGCCGCTGAGGGCAAGCGTGTAGCGATAGACCGGCATCTCGATTTCTTCCCCGTCAATCGTCTGCTTCATCGAGCCGACTGCTTTGACGGTCTTCTTGACCGTAGGCGTAGGCTGAGGGATGGCGTATGCCTTGTCGAAAGCCTCCCAGCCGTCTTCGACAAGATGGACCATGTTCCAGTGCTCGGTGGGCGCCTTGCCCCTCGCCGTTTCGTCAATCCAATCGCCAGAGTTCAAGGTCCAGAAGGTTATCGTGATGTCCTCGGGGCGTGTGGGAGCATTCGTGCCATAGAGTCCCTCGTCATTGCGCGGATCATCCTCCCCGTAGTAATGCTTGTAGAACCAGAACACCACGTCATAGTTATCCTCTGACACCTTCGCTATGCAATCCTCTGGATTGGAGATTCCCTCGACGGACCATGCATGCGCTCCCGTGGTCTCGTTGACGAATGTGTCCGCAAGCGTCCTTGTCTTTCCCGGGACGTTCGTCGGTATCTCGACATGGGGCAGCGTATCCTCTACCTGCACGCGCTCCAAGGCAAAGTTCTTGCGCTTGAACGTAATCTGCCACTGGCTATATACAAGCGCTCCGCCGCTTCCGCTCTCTACGTAGTCATCGCCAATGTGCTCTTTCTCGACGCTGATGTCTTCCTGCCCCTCGCCTATACCGGGTAGTATCTTTGGACGGTCACGCGTGATGCCCGCAAAGTCCTCCTCCACCTGATTGCCGACATAGCCGGACTGCCGCCCCTCGTTGACGACCTTGGCGTAATACGTGACGACGTAGGTGTATTGGGTACCATCATCGAGTCCATCGGTCTCCGATTTCTCCGGAATCGTCCACTCCCAGCTGCTGAGCGTGTCGGTGAGCTCTTCGCCAGACCTTGCCTCATAGTCAACGACACTGACCCCATCCCAGCCCTCATGCACTACGATGCCCTCATCGTTCGCGGCAGGCGTGAATACGCCAGTCACCTCGTCGCATGTGCCACCCGCGTAAGCCTTGACGATGAAGGGCTTTTCCTGATCATAGGTCGTCGTGCTCTTTGCGCCCTTCCAGATGGTGTCCTTGAGTGTCGCACCCTCCACGTCAATCTTTCTATCGGCGTTGTAGACCACGGAGTAGGGAATCCACAGCTCAGTCCAGTCCTCGCCGCTCTCGCCCTCCTTGAATACGAAGTTTCCCACGGCCTTGCTTAGTTCTAGGTAGTTAATCTTGTCATCGAGGGACTGCGTCGCCTCGGTCAGAATCGTGCCTTCGGTGTCCTTGACCGTCACGGTGTTCTTCGTGGTCTCGGTGATTCGGTTCTTGCCGCCGATAGCCTTGTAATCCACGTCTGCGGCGTAACGAATCACGGCAGTGTGGCCGTCCTTGAGCTCGTCGAGTTTGAGGCTGAAACCTTCACCACTCGTGGCGAGATCCTTGACATTGGTGCTCTCATACTCCGCGCTGACGTCTGAGCCTGACTCGTCAAAGTAGGTCACTGTCACCGGGGGATTGTCACCGCTCCTAAACGTAAGCGCCTCCCCCATCGTGTCCGAGAGGCTCAGCTCCTTCGCATTGCCATCGGCCGTGACCGTCACGACGTAGTCAATGATGTTTTCGTCACTCTCGCGCGGCTCCGCCTCTTTCTCCGCCACCACCTCAAAGGAAGGATCCTCGATAACGTTGAGCTGCACGTCATTCGAGAAAACGATGACGTCGTCACCTTCCTGCACCTCCAGAATCGTCATCGTGTAGGTCAACGAAAACGTCGCTCTTGGCGAGGCGTTGAGGAGCTTGAAGTTCTTTTTGTCGGACGAATTCCACTGGATGTCGATATAGGCCTTTTGCCCGTCCTGCGCCTCATGGAAGGTCGCGGTGTTGTGCTCAAGCTTGTGCTTGCGATCCAAGGTAACCGTGAACTCTTGGGAATCCCCATCATGAAGACCAAAGAGTCGCACCTCTTCCGGCAACCAGAGCCGCATCACACCAGTCTCCGCAAACTGCTTGGCGTCATCATGCTCGTCCTCCGCAAAGACGAACTTCATGACGTACTGATGTCCTGAGCGCACGACCATCTCGTCGGGACTGTAGGTCGCGCCTATGATCGTGCCATCACTCTCGCTGAACTCAACGCTCTCCAAGAGCGTGTCGTTGAGTACCTGTACCTGCTCTCCCTCGTCCGTCACCGTGATTACCACGGTGTCACCGCTCGTGAGCGTCAGCGTCAGGGCTTCCTCCGTGTCGAAAGGCTGGATGCTTATGAGTAACCAGTCACGCTCGCCGTCTTCGTCATCCTCCGTAACCCCCACGAGCTCGGAATCGGAGAACTCCACAGCCGTGATATCCGTCATGGCGAATTCGTTGACCTGAAGACACTCGAGCACCTGTGACAGCCACACGGAGCTCCCACCCGGCATGCTCCACTCGAAACCCTCATACGCGAAGTCAACCGTATAGACAAAGACGAACGGCGAGAATCCCTCAGCAGTGAAGGCGAAGCCCTCCTCCTCGGACTCCGTCTCCAGACGCTCGGCCTTTTTACCCTCCAAATGTACGACTTCTGGAGTCTCAAGCTCAACTTGAGCCTCAGTCTTCTGCGGAGGTGTCACGCTCACGCGCACGGACTCATCGACCACGACCTCCTTGCCATCCTTGTCCCGAATGCTGATGTCGAACGCCTTCACATCCCGCTTGCTCACGTGGGCCTGTCTGGTGATGCCCTCACCCACGTCCTCGGAAAGGCTGTCCTCGATGGCAGCAAGCTGCTTCCGGGTGGGTGCCAGCGGTTCGGCCACAAGCTCATACTCTTCCTCGGGAAGGGATGAGACATCCGCCTCGAAGCGATAGCCGTCGACGTCGGCAGTTATCACGCGGCTCGCTGTCGAGACGTTCTTAGGCTCTTCCGCTTCGGTTTCCGACTTGGCCCCATCCCGCTCGCCAGCCTTTTCGCCGTCCCCATCCTTCTCTGCGCCTTCCTGGACTGGCTGCACTGGTTTCTCAAGAAGCTCCTTCGGCGCCTCCATGAAGCTCGTCAAAGCCTCGTCATCAACCGCATAGGCGGTCTCGCGTACCCTGCCGTCGACGTCACCTTCGACAACCGTCACCTCGTCGCCATTTTCGCCCACGTCACAGACAAGCGCCACGCGCACGCCTATCGACGCGAACTCGACGGCGGTATCGTCGGCCGAGACCACCTTGGTCTGAGACGCACTCGCCTGCACGACCTTGGCGGCATCGGTCCTGTCCTTGCCTGAGTCACTGGTGCTGGTCATAAACGCCACGTCACCCACGTGCGGCCTATAGCCATCGAAGCGCAGCTCCTTGTCATGCCCCATCACCACGAAGTCACCCACCACGTGCAGTGTTCCCGCAGCAATCGCTCGGCTCATCCACACGTTCGCGCTGTCGTCCTCGGCGTAGGCGCCCTCCTCGACACCCGCATAGCGCATGCAGAACTCAAGCAGCAACGCATCCCAGCTCCCCGCGTACGGCTTACCCGCCCAGGCACCGTAGCGCGTGTATCCTCTGATGCTCCCGTCCTCGTCCACCTCGTAGTTTGACGTGCTCTCGGCATATCCCACCTGCGAACGCGCGACGTCCGCAAGGTAGTCGGCTGTGGTCTCGTCATCTCCAGGCACCGGAAGAGTCTGCTCCCAGATGCTCGCATCTTCCACATCGGCCCCAGGGTCGGCATAGCACGCAAGGTCATGCTCATGCTCCGGTAGCTCGCACGTCAGCACATACTCGTAGCACTCGTCCGTATGGACATGCCCCTCAGGCACACCGTCAAGGACTATCTCCGTGTCCCCGTCGGCATCATCCTCCACCGAGCCTCCCGAACTCACAGCCGTACCGTAAGCCACCGCCCCACCAGAGCTGCCAGTCGACGATCGC
>CACXDP010000470.1 GCA_902766445.1 uncultured Coriobacteriaceae bacterium | reverse complement strand
TCCAACATCGACCCCAACGACATCGCCGAGAAGGTCAAGGGCCTCGACCCCGAGACCACCCTCATGATCGTTGTATCAAAGACCTTCACCACGCTCGAGACCATCACGAACGCAAAGATGGCCCGTTGGTGGCTGCTTGACTCCCTGCGCAAGTCTGGCGCAATCGACGACTCCGCAGAGAAGGAGGCCGAGGCCATCGCCAAGCACTTCGTGGCCGTCTCCACCAACCTCGAGCTCGTGGCGGACTTTGGCATCGATCCCACGAACGCATTCGGTTTCTGGAGCTGGGTTGGCGGCCGCTATTCCACCGACTCCGCAGTGGGCCTCTCGCTCATCCTCGCCTACGGTAAGGAGACCTTCGAGGAGCTGCTCAAGGGCTTCCATGACATGGATGTGTACTTTCAGGAGACCCCGCTCGAGGAGAACGTCTGCGCGCTCATGGGCCTCATCAATATCTGGTACAACAACTTCTTTGAGTTCGAGACCCACGCCGTGCTGCCCTACAACCAGTACTTGCATCGCTTTGCCGCCTATCTGCAGCAGCTCACGATGGAATCCAACGGCAAGTCCGTCCGTTGGGATGGCAGCCCCGTGACCTGCGGCACCGGCGAGATTTTCTGGGGCGAGCCCGGCACCAACGGCCAGCATGCCTTCTACCAGCTCATCCATCAGGGCACCAAGCCCGTGCCGGCAGACTTCATCGCCTTCGCGAACAGTGCCAACCCCATCCAGTGCGAGGGCCAGGACGTACACGAGCTCTTCTTGGGCAACTTCCTCGCCCAGACCAAGGCCCTTGCCTTTGGCAAGACGGCCGATGAGGTTCGTGCCGAGGGTACCGAGGAGTGGATCGTTCCGGCCCGTTGCTTCGAGGGGAACCGTCCGACGACATCCATCTTTGGCGTCGAGCTGAATCCTCACACGCTCGGTGAGCTCATCGCGCTGTATGAGCACATCACCTTCGTCGAGGGCACCGTCTGGGGCATCGACTCCTACGACCAGTGGGGCGTCGAGCTGGGCAAGCAGCTTGCCAAGCAGATTACTCCTGCCCTGCACGATGACGAGGCGCTTGCATCGCAGGATGCCAGCACCAAGGCCCTCATCGAGTACTACCGCGCCAATCGCGCCTAAACAAAGCCACGAGAGATGGCAGCGGGGAAAGGGACTGCCCCTTTCCCCGCTTTGCCTTACTCGAACCGGTTTCGCATGCTCTGCACAATGAGAAAAAGGTATCGCGCGGATATCGCAACGTGTAGAATGGAATGGTCCCCGGCACAAGGAGAAACAAGTGGCAAACAACAATCAAATCGAAAAACCCACACCAAGGGAGATTAGCGACAATACTCCTGACGACTCCTCCAAGGACTTGGCGAAGCCCGAAGAGCAACAATCGGGTTCGCTCGGCATCCCAAGTGACGAAGAGATAGCGGCGCAACTTGCCTACGAGACGCTCGCAAAGAACAAGAAGGCAAAGCGGCGCAAGCGCATAATCACCATTGCGGTTTTACTCGCGCTGGTCATCGGCGCCATAGCTTTCTTCGTGGTTGGCGGTAAGTCCGAAGACCCGATGAAGGCGATGGCCAAGAGCGCTTTCCAGAACCCTGTCTTGGTGCGCAAGGGAGAGTTCGAGGCCACCGTAGGTGGTTCGGGCAAGGCGGCACCCGTCAGCGAAAGTGTTGTCTCGCCTGAGGTTGCTGGCATCATCGAGAACCTCACTGTGGTGCAAGGACAGGAGGTTAAGGAGGGCGATCCGCTCTTTACGCTCAAGAACGACAAGCTTGACACTGCCGTACGCGATGCCCAAGAGAAGCTGAGCACGGCGGAGCGTGCACGTGACCGCGCCCAAGAGAAGGTTGACAAGGCATACCGCAATATCAACGAGGCCGACGCGGAAGCGCAGCGTGCATGGGACGCTGCGAATGCCTCCGGTGAGTGGGATAACTACAACGAGTCTGCACTAAGGACCACAATCAGGACAGCTGAGGATGCGCGCGACGAGGCCGAGCATGCGCGCGAGGATGCGGACACCGAGCTCGAAAAAGCTCGCACTGCGCTCGAAGAGGCACAGAAGGAGGCCGACAAGCGAGTTATCAAGGCGCCTGTCTCGGGAAGTGTGGTGGCGGTCAACGCAAAGAACGGCCAGTCGGTAGGAGGGGCTGCTGGTGGCACGTCCGAAAGCGGCGCAAGCAGCAACGCGCCTCTCGTCCAGATTGCTGACACCTCGCAGATGAAGGTTGCCGTGCAGATCAACGAGGTCGACATCGAGCAGGTGGCCGTTGGACAGACCGCAAGGGTGCTATTCCAGGCGTTTAACGATTTCGCCATCGAGGCGTCGGTACAGAGCATCGCGACGGTAGCCACAGGTACAAGTTCAAGCTCGAGTGGCAGCGATGCGGCTGGCGGAGTTGTCACCTATGAGGTCGACCTTGTCGTCCCGAACAAGGACAACCAGATTAAGCCGGGTATGACGGCGACGATCAGTATCGTCACAAAGAGCCTCGACGATGCGATTATCGCGCCGGCATCGGCAGTATTTGGCGTCGATTTGGGCGATCCGTATGTGCTCAAGATTACGGATGCTGAGAACCAGGCATATGAGAAGGTCCCCGTGAAGGTCGTAGAGGAGAGCGCGACCGAGATTGCGCTGGACGGCGATATCGCCGAAGGCGATATGCTGCTCGGAATGGATCTCGACATGATGGCGGACGGCTCCGAGCTGGGTGAATAGCATGGCGGCATCAAAGTACGTCATTGAGGTGGAGAATGTCCACCGTATCTACGAGTCGGTCGCCGGATTCACGCATGCCATACGCGGTGTCACGTTGCGAGTGCCACGCGGGGAGTTCCTCTGCGTGATGGGACCCTCTGGATCGGGCAAGTCGACCCTCATGAACATCTTGGGTGGTCTCGATCGCCCTACCTCTGGTACCTATCGCATCGAGGGTATCAGTACCTCTGAGCTTGACGATGACGAGCTTGCCGAGCTTCGTGCCCGACGGATTGGATTCGTCTTTCAACGCTATAACCTCCTACCACGTGCCACGGTGCTACGCAATGTGATGATGCCGCTCATCTACACCAACTCTCCCGTGGCAGAGCGCGAGCCGCGCGCCATCAAAGCACTGCGCGTGGTTGGCCTCCCAGAGGAGTACTACGACCACCGCTCCAACGAGCTGTCGGGCGGTCAGATGCAGCGTGTGGCCATCGCACGAGCTCTCGTCAACGACCCGGCGCTTATCTTGGCAGACGAGCCGACTGGCGCACTTGACTCTGCGACCAGCGAACTGGTCATGGAACTCTTTTCCCGGCTCGGCGAGCAGGGCAAGACAATCATCGTTATCACGCACGACCCCGAGACCTGTGGCTGGGGAGACCGCACGGTGCACATTCGTGACGGCAAGCTCTTTACGGAGGAAGAAGAGCGCGCCCTCGTCGAAGCAGCGATGAGGCACGGCGGAGACGTCAATGCGCGAAGGGGGAACACATGAGACCGGCTGACTTGGTGCAGGAGACTTGGAGTGCTCTTTCGGCAAACAAGGGCCGCAGTGCGCTTACCATCCTGGGTATCGTCATCGGCATCGGTGCCGTGATTACCATGAATGCCATCATCGGCGGCATCTCGAATCAGATGGCGGGGATGTTTGGTGCCAATGCGGCACGCATCCTCACCATCAATCTTTCGGGACTCAACAACTTCACCCTTGAAGACGCAGAAGACATTCCGAATAACGTGGCTGGTGTCGAATACACCATTCCCAGCTGTCAGAAAACCGTGAATGTAACGAACGAAAAGAAGAAGATTGAGGGAACCATCCATGGGGTCACGAGCAAGTACTTTGAGGCGCATGGGTATCGCATCTTGCAGGGTTCGGCTTTCACTGAGGAGGACGAAAAGCAAGGCGCGCGCGTTATCGTCATTGACCGATACAGCGTAAAGAACCTCTTTGGCTCCTTAGATGCCCAGGCAGTAGGAAAGTCATTGCGGATGGGGAACGACGAGTACCTTATAGTGGGTGTTGCCGATAAGGTAAACATATACTCGGTTTCGGAATACACTGCGGAGGCTGTCGAAGGGGCTGTGCCCATCACCACTGCGCTCGCGCGCATGGCGGGTACGCAGAATATTACTTCCATAGAGGCCATGACGAGCGAGACGGCCGATGCGGATGTGGTAGCGGAGCAGACGAAGTCCTACCTCATGAAGCGCTACAAGTTACAGGATTCCACGGAACAGGACGCAACGAGGACCGCAAGCGTTGAGTCCAATAAGTCGTTGATGCAGCAGGTGAGCACCATGACCTCATCCTTCCAGTCGATCATGGTTACCGTCTCGGGTATCTCGCTGTTAGTCGGTGGCATAGGCATCATGAACATGATGCTTACCAACGTGACCGAGCGAATCCGCGAAATCGGTCTACGCAAGGCGCTTGGGGCCAAACGTATTGACATAACGAGCCAGTTTATCCTTGAGAGCGTGTGTCTCTGTCTCACGGGCGGTTTCGTCGGGGTACTACTGGGCATGGCGGGCGCTTTTGGACTCTCGGGCATCGTCGGTGCAGGGTTGGCGGCGTCTGTAACAGCGAGCAGCGATCCCATCACACCGGTCATCGATGTCAGTTCCATCATCAACGCCGTGCTCGTTTGTGTGGCGACTGGTCTGATATTTGGCTGGTATCCCGCGCAGCGTGCCGCGAAGCTCGATCCGGTGGAGAGTCTTAACCATCAGTAGACAGCCAGTAGGCATATTCCATGAATCGACCGCTTGGCCACGACTGTGCCGTGGCCAAGCGGTCAAATGCTTTCCAGGGTGAACGCCTGTCCATTTTGCCTTTGCATCATATCCTCATAACTGCTAGCATGCAAACTTGAATATGATCGCATGCGCTGCTGGGAGGTACACGGTGGCTGAGAAAACCACAAACGAACGGGTCAAGGGCGATAAGAGTCGTCCCCCCGCACGTCCGTCTGCCTCCTCAACCGGTTCGCAGCGCAAGACTTCGATCGGGGCAGTATCCACTGATGCTAAGGGTCCGTCTCGGCGATCAGCCAGTACGACCGGGCGTGTGAGCGGTAGCACGGGTCGGCAAATGCCTGCGCGTCGCAAGCCACAGAAAGCTCTTCCAAAGCAATCTGCGAATCCCAACGCCAATGCGCACTCTCATGAAGTGAGCACTCAGAAGCATGGGCGGGTGCAGCAGAAGGCCAAGCAGCAGGTAGACGCACCTGCGCAGCATGCGCGCGACGAGCGTAGTGTGAATCCGATGCTGGTGGGAGGCATCATAGGTGCCCTCGTGTTGCTTATCCTTGTCATCTTATTTGTGGTGTCATGCAACCGACCAGGGGGAATCTTGGGAGCCATACCATCCAGTGATGGAGAGTCTGCACAGGGCAGTGGCAGTACCGGCGGTGCGGTAAAGCCAGAGACGAGCGTGTCGTTCTGCGCGGTGGGTGCCAACATCGCCAATGCTGACATACTCTCCAGCGCTGACGCTTGGGCAGGAACCATAGGGGACGGCAACTATGACTTTTCGCCTCTCTATGAACAGATGTCCAGCGTAATAGCTCCCTACGACATTGCCTTCGTAAACCAAGGGTCGACTCTCGGTGGGCACGGCAACTTTGAGTACCAAGGCTTTCCCAGCTACAATACACCCGACACCATGGCAGACGCCCTCGAAGGCGCGGGGTTCGACGTAGTAAATGTAAACACAAACCACACCTTCGACATGTGGGTAAGTGCCGTTGAGCATTCACATTCTGTATGGGCGCAACACCCCAACGTGACGACCGTCGGAAGCTATGCATCTCAGGCTGACCGGGACAACATCCGCATCGTCGAGCGCAGCGGCATGTCGATTGCGTTCCTCTCGTACTCCTACGGGCAGAATGGCTACAAGCTCAGTGATCTGCCCAACGACTTCTATGCGCCACCGTTTGACAAGACGAAGATGCGCACTGAGGTTGAACGTGCCAAGGAGTTGGCTGACGCGGTGGTCGTTTACTTGCATTTCAACGAGATGGACGAGATTACGGGTTCCACCGACCCGACCAGGCTCACCGATCAGCAGGAGGACTATGCGTCATACCTGGCGGGACTAGGTGTTGACCTGGTGCTCGGTTGCAGGGGACAGTCCATACAACCAGTGCGCTACGTGGGTCGCGGCATTCGCACCACGGATGGTTCGGGTGTAACTCCGGAGAACGGAATGCTCTGCGTGTATGGCCTCGGCGACTTTGTGAGTGCGTACACTCTGCCATCTGCGGTTCTTTCGGGTATGTTTAGCTGCGACTTTGTACGTGACGCAAGCGGTGAGGTGCACGTGGTGAATCCCACATGGCATGGTCTCGTAGAGCATCGCAGCGGTGGAGTCGACTACGTGTGTCCGCTTGCCAACTATACTCCAGAACTCGCCGCATCCAATGAGCTGCTTGCTCGGCTCAGGGAGATTGACCCCACGGCTACCGACCCCCTGCAGTGGGCACGTGCCACCACCGTGCGGATGGTCGGGGATGCCGTCGCCGTCAAGGTGGAGTAATTACGCGTGCCTTCACGCCACATCTCCGGGCTTGCACTGTGGCACGGGGTTGGGTATACTTCACACAGTGAGTGCGTTCGATGGGTTCGGGTGACGGCATACTACGAACCTGGTCAGGGTCGGGAGACAGCAGCCATAAGGAGCCTCTGTCGGGTGCCCGTTCCCATCGAGCGCACTTCTCCTATTTCGCCTCGGCGTGCCGAGGCGTTTTTTGAACGACCACACCGTGGCTTACTCTGAGAGGTGCTCCCATGGGATTTGTTGACTTCATCGTGAGTCTGTTGCGCGACCCACGAGCGTTCATCGCCGCACAGATTGCCGCTGGGCCTGTCGCCGCATACGGCTTCGTGTTTCTCATCATCTTCATTGAGACGGGTGTGGTGTTCTTTCCCTTTCTGCCGGGCGATTCGCTGCTCTTCGCTTCGGGTTTCTTTGCGCAAGGGGGCGGGTTTAACATCCTCATGCTGCTCGGCGTAGCTTGGTGTGCTGCCATTCTAGGTGACCAATGCAACTTCTTTATCGGTCACTTCCTTGGGCGAAAGATTATCGATTCGGGCAAGGTCAAGGCCATGACACCCGAGCGCATTGCCAAGTCGGAAGCGTTCCTCGACAAGTGGGGCAATCTTGCGATATTCCTTGGGAGGTTCTTTCCCTTCATCCGCACCTTTGTGCCGTTCCTTGCGGGCATGGGCGGCATGAAGTGGCATAACTTCGTTGTGTTCAATGTCCTCGGTGGCATCACGTGGAGCACGCTCTTTATCCTGCTGGGCTACTTCTTTGGTGGGATTCCCTTCGTCCAGGAGCATTTCGAGTTTCTGATCGTGGGCATCGTCGCGGTGTCGCTGGTGCCCACGATCGTCGGCCTCGTGCGCGGGCGGATGAAGCCGAAGCCATCCGCGTGAGTTACTCCATGCCGAGATAATCCTTCCAGAACTTCATGGACGTGAGCGTGGGTCGAGCCTCGCGATAGAGGATCTCGATGTCGGCACGGTTGGCGTGATACTCCTTGAGGTCGCTCTGCAGGCGTTTCCAGATGAGGCGGCAACGTTCGTTGTCGCGATGGCGGATGGTGCCGCGCTTGCTGGGTACGTCGATTGCGATGATGGTGTCTGCGCCATAGATTTTGCCGACGGGCCAGTTGAAGTTGGCCTCGATGACAGTGACAGGACCCGCATACTGCCTGAGTCTGCCAAAGAGCTGGCCGTTTATCGACTTCTGGAATGTCTGCATGCGCGAGACCCTGAATGCCCTCCCATGTGGGGTGAGGCCGAGCGGGTAGTCCCGACTGATGTCGTTGTGGTCTAGGTCTGCGATGTTGATGCCGGTCTCGGCGAGGGCCGCCTTGCACAGCTCATCGAAGGGCATGAGTTGCTCGCGCCGTTTGTTTGCCGCGAGGTAGGTCTCCTCAGCCTTGCCGGGTGCCGCGAAGAAGCCCGGACCTTTGAGGAAGTCCTCGAAGCCATCGAGGATGAGCTCGGCGTCGGCATAGTTGAACTTCGTGAGTTCGATCATCGTGCGTTCAACGAGCTGACCCTCGAAGTTCGAGAGGGGGGCGACACCGGTGGTTGCCTGTATGACGAAGCTGTTCCGCGTGGTCTGATAGTGTTCGACGGCGGCATTGTAGCGCAGCGAGAAGTCGAGGTGCCAGATGCAGATGCCGTTCATGGTCATGAAGCGTGGCTTGCAGCGGAGTCCATACTCCACGTCGTCATAGCGCACAAAGAGGGGCAGGGGTAGTCCCTCGCGTCGAATCGTGGCAGTAGGGATGCAGCAATACCACCACGCAGCGTACCTCTGCTCGAAGTCCGAGAAGGAGCGCTCGTTGGGCATATAGGTCTCGTTGCCCACGATGCCGCGCACCGCGCTTACGCGCGGGAAGTCGCGAGGATTCAGTAAGTCCTCCTTGTTGTACTTGAGAATGTCGCAAAAACCTTCGCGAGTCATGTAGCCCCCGTCCTCCCACAGGAGGTCAGGCCGGTCCCAGCTCATCATGCCGCCCGCTACGAAGGCCTCGGCCCAGTCGTCGCGCACGAGGGAGAGCAGGTTGTATGTTCTGAGAATTGACTCGGCCGACACTTCGACGTCGTCATCCATGAGCAAGACATGCGTAGCGGGAGAAACTTGCTCTAGTGCCTCAATCATACCGCGGGCAAAGCCGCCAGCGCCTCCGACGTTGTCGTTGGGGTGGACGTAGATGCCCCTGCCAGAAAGAGCCTCGTCATCGAGCGTGCGCCCGTTGTCGACCACATGCATCGTGAGATGTCCCGCCGCTCGCTCGGCGGTATTGAGGATTTTTGTCCGCACAAGCTCGATGTTGCGCGTGACGTACTCCTCCTTGCGGAAAGTCGTGGTGGCGATTGCGAGTTCTATGGGTCGCACCTCTTCGTCATCGACCTCGCAGGCATAGAAAGAGGAGCGTAGTTCAATCGGGCCTTCTGTCACGAGAACAAATCCCACGAGCACGTCACGATCGTTCGTGACGAGCGGTATATCGTATGCCTGCCAGTCGTCGGATGCGGGCAGCTCCCGACGCGTATGGTCGACGGAATGCGCCTCGATGTCGAGCCGCCCGGCGTGGGTTTGGACATAGGCTGCCGCAGCGCCTCGGAGCTCAAGGTGCAGCGAGAAGTCTCGCGCGACGGTATAGGTGTGCCACTTGTCCACCGACAGCGCGTTGAAGAACGTGGTAAAGTCCGTCCGACCTGCGCTTAGCCACCAAGCCCCCTCTTCGTTCGAGGGACGAACAAAGGATGTTGTCCGCACGTAGAGCATCGGCGCCTCATGGAAGTGGCGCGTGTCCTCGAGGAGGATGTTTGCGAGTCGAAACGTACACATCGAAGGTGCCTCCTGCCTGTGGTGGAGCCCGTAGCCTGTCATCAGATTCTACCAGATGTGCCTTGGGGGACATGTCCCTGTGGCACACCTGCTATACTCTCTTTTCGTTGTCGGGAGATTGGAGCCATAGTGTTTCTGAACGATTTGTATCACGCGCTTGACCCCGTGGCTTTCTCGCTTGGGCCGCTTACGGTGCGTTGGTATGGGCTTGCGTACCTGACGGGTTTCGTGCTGGCTGGCATCATCATGTATCGCACCGCCCGCCGTTGGCGACTCGATCTCACCCTTGACGACGTACTTAACGTGATGACCGGCGTTTGCCTGGGCATTATCGTCGGGGGACGGCTCGGATATGTGATCTTTTACGGGGCGGGCTATTACCTGGCGAACCCGCTTGCCATTCTTGCTGTCAATGAGGGCGGGATGAGCTTTCACGGAGGACTTGTTGGAGCGATTGTGGGAGGCGCGATTGTCTGTCGCTCTACGCGGATCAACATCGCAACGGCGTGCGATCTGATCGCATGCGGTGCGCCATGGGGCCTCTTTTTTGGTCGACTTGCGAACTTCGTGAACGGGGAGCTCTGGGGCAAGGAGTGCGATTTGCCGTGGGGCGTCATGTTTGAGACGGGTGGCAACGTGTACCGCCATCCCTCACAGCTCTATGAGGCGCTGCTCGAGGGGGTTGCGCTCTTTTTTGTGCTGTGGGCACTCTCACGCAAGGTGCCACCGAGGCCGCAGGGGACCTTTATGGGAGCCTTCCTCGTGTGGTATGGCGTCTGCCGCTTCCTCATCGAGTTCGTACGAGTACCCGACATACAGCTGGGCTACCTCTTTGGCTTCGTGACCATGGGGCAGCTCCTCTCGCTGCCGCTCATCTTTGTGGGTGCATGGCTGCTCGTGCGGGCACGACGCGAAGCGCGACCTCAGGTGGGGCATGTGGATTAAGGCCGTGACAGTAATCTCCCAACCGCATGCACGCCTCAGTGGCGGCTAGCATGAGTCGCGCGTATAAAGTACCATTGAACAGTCTTATCTGGAGCGCAGGGAGTTCTGAGTCGAGGGGGAAATATGAGCGATACGTACGCAGTTGTAGTGGCTACGGGCAACGCGCATAAGCTGTCCGAAATCGAAGCCATCCTAGGCGCGTCGCCTGCGATGGCAGGTGCGCGCTTCTTGGCACTTGGCGAGCTGGGCGACTTCGAGGACCCCGAAGAGACTGGGGAGACGTTCACGGAGAATGCGCTGATCAAGGCGCGTGCTGCTCTCGACGAGACGGGCCTCGCGATGGCGGTGGCCGACGACTCTGGTCTTGTGGTGGATGCGCTGGACGGTGCGCCGGGCATCTACTCGGCGCGCTGGGCGGGTGATCATGGTAACGATGCGGCAAATAACGAAAAGATGCTGCGCGAGATGGATGGCGTGTCCGACGACGAGCGTACGGCGCGATTCCACTCGTCAGTGGTGCTTGTAACGCGTGACGAGGACGGCGAGGAAGTGCTTGTCGGTGAGGGCGATTGCGAGGGACGCATCGCACATGACCTACGTGGTAACAATGGCTTTGGTTACGACCCGCTTTTTGAGCTGGCCGACATCCCCGGCAAGCGCATGGCGGAGCTTGAGCCAGAAGAAAAGAACGCAATCAGCCATCGTAGGCGCGCGCTCGACGATTTGGTGCGCAAGTTGAGATAGCGCAAGAGCTATACTTAACACATCCGTTCGGATACCAATCGTGAGAAAGGACAAGCTATGCGCATTATTCGCTGCAAAGATTACGACGACATGAGCCGCAAGACAGCGAACATTATCTCGGCACAGGTGATTCTTAAGCCAGACTGCAAGCTGGGTTTGGCTACGGGCACTACGCCGATTGGTGCTTATGAGCAGCTTATCAAGTGGTACGAGAAGGGCGACGTGGACTTCTCAGAGGTGAGCACGTACAACCTGGACGAGTACCTGGGCTTGGACGGTAGCCATCCGCAGAGCTATCGTTACTTCATGAACACGACCTTCTTTGATCACATCAACATCGACAAGTCCCGCACACACGTGCCCGATGGCTCGAATCTCGATGCTGCTGTGGCATGCTCTGAGTATGACGCTCTCATGGCGGCTGCCGGTCCGCTTGACCTGCAGCTTCTGGGCATCGGGCGCAACGGTCACGTGGGTTTCAACGAGCCAGGCGAGTCCTTCTCGAAGGGGACGCACTGCGTAGAGCTGGCAGAGAGTACCATCCAGGCAAACAGCCGCCTCTTTGAGAGCATCGACGACGTGCCGCGCAAGGCTTATTCCATGGGTGTGCAAAACATCATGAGCGCAAAGACCATCCTCATTGCGGCTTCCGGAGAAGACAAGGCCCAGGCTGTATACGATATGATTTATGGGCCGGTGAGCCCGCACTGCACGGCCTCCATCCTGCAGTTGCATGCCGACTGCTTCGTGGTCGCTGACGAGGCGGCTCTGAGCAAGTGCTAGAAAAGCGCGAAGGCTAACGTGCGTGACGTTTCGTCGAGAGGGGTTGGTGACGAAACGTCACGCGTTTATGCGTGGTTTTTGCATAGAAGCGTAGTCTTGCCAAATGCGGGCAGTTTGCATCGGCATATAATAAAGATTTGTCAACCAAACGAAACTACGCCCATGGAGAGAGTCGTGATGTACATGGACAACGAGGTTCCGCCCGTTAATCGTGTAGACCTTATACGGACGGAGATACGTAACCTTGAGGGACAGCGCATTCGAGTGCGTGCCAACATGGGTCGCTCGCGCATCGTTGAGCGCGCGGGTGTTGTGGTACAAGCCCATCCATCGCTGTTTGTGGTAGAGGTTGACGAGCGGCGTGGACGCAAGGCGCGCCAGTCGTATCAGTACGTAGATGTGCTTACGGGTACGGTGGAGATTTACAACATCGATACGGGAGAGCGGCTGCTTGACTTCACGGTGGAGGAGTAAGCGTTGACGCTCCTTGCGCCGGCCAAACTCAACCTGCATTTGGGCATATACCCCTGCGTGGATGAGCAGGGGTATCATCGTGCCGACTCGCTCATGGTGGCCTTGGATGTGGCTGATGAGGTCGAGGTGAAACAGCATGGAGCGGACTTGCCGCTGAGCGTGCGTTGCGAGCCGATCATGGACCTGCCGCAAGAGAAAAATACGGCCTACCGTGCGGCGCTTGCATTGGCCCGAGCCGTGGGTCGTGATCCGAACGTGGAAGTGTTGCTGCGCAAACATGTCCCCAGCCAAGCTGGCTTGGGCGGGGCCTCCTCGGATGCGGCAAGTGTGCTGCTCGCGCTTTGCGAGTTGTGGGGCCTGAATCGACGCGATCAGGTGGTTGCGCAGGTGGCGCGCTCGGTTGGTGCCGATGTTGCGTTCTTCCTTGATCCTGTCCCTACGTTGCTGGTTGGGCGCGGGGATACGGTTGCGGAGACATTTCCTCATTTGAAAGTGCCCATACCGGTGGTACTCGTGCGTCCGGCGGGGGAGGGTGTCAGCACTCCTGCGGCATATCGTGCGTTTGACGAGCAACATGACGAACCAGGTGATCCGAAGCCGCTGTGTGCCGTGCTGCGTTCGGGCGAGGCGACGTCGCAGGACGTGGCGGCGCTTCTGGCAAACAACCTCGATCCGGTGGCGTGTCGTCTGCAACCCGCTGTGGGCGAGGTGTGCGATTGGCTGCGAGGGCACAGGTACGTGCTTGGCGCGCAGGTGAGCGGCTCGGGCAGCTGCGTATTTGGCATATGCGCGGCGATGGAGGCGGCCCGGAAGGTCGTGGAGGACGCGCGTGGTCGGTTCGGTCCGGGTGCATGGGTGCGCACGGCTACCTTCAGGTGATTTGCGCGCTCGAGCAATTCTTTGGCAGATTTTTGAACTTGGGGGTAGCCCTCGACACAAATACGTGCTATCATTCTGCATCGCGCTTCGGGACGTGGCGCAGTTTGGTAGCGCGCACGGTTCGGGACCGTGAGGCCGCTGGTTCGAATCCAGTCGTCCCGACT
>CACXDP010000469.1 GCA_902766445.1 uncultured Coriobacteriaceae bacterium | reverse complement strand
GTTCCATCAATCCACCACCTCGCGCTCGGCTCTCAACTTGTCGAGGATATCTTGCTGATTAGCCGACGTGAAAGTGTTGTTTAAACCTATATATGCAGTACTAAAACCCGTGTTTCGATAGAATAGCTAAATCTTGAGCTCAGTCCCAAACCCTGTGGGCGGAGGCCATGCTTCCGGCATTTTTAGCCCACTGGCCGAGGCTGACGTCCGCGTATCGGATCCCCCGAGGTTTTCGTTGGCGTGGCGCGCGTCCCTGGGATCGGCGTTGCCGTGACATGGGTTCCGCCGAATCGTCGTTGGCGTGTGGGCGTTCCCCACTTTGACGTTGGCGCGGCATCTTTCCCCGGGTTTTGCGTTGGCGTGCCAGAAACCGCCACAGCAACGCCAATCCCGTGGAAAACTAGCCACGCCAACGTCAATCCCACGGAATGCCGTCATTCGAACGTCAATCCCAGGGAACGCCCCGCGGCATCGGACGGATGGCCTTCCCGCTACCCGACAGCCCGCGCCTTCGTGGTGCTGCGCCAACCAGAGTTGTCCCATCTGTGTCTGCGGACCCACGGGTTTTAGGACTGAAACAATCTTGGCATGCAAGCGCGTATGCTGCGAGTCGAAGGAGGCATTGACGATAGTGTCGGGCAGCTTTGACAGTTCATCGATAGCTTTGGGAAATCGACGCTCGGGGCGAATAACACCACCCCTTCTGCGACGTGCTCCGTCTTGAGATGCATCTATCAACGAAAGAAGCTGGATAGCAGGAGGATCGATACACTGCGGCACTTCAGGCACGCTTAGGGAGTTGTACGATTTGCACGTCATGCGATCAATCGCATGAGTCCGGCATCGATTTCTTAGAAGAGTTGTCTGATGGCTTTTCGCTTGGTGAGGGCCGACCTGGTGGCTTTGAGTTTGGTGAATCCCGTCAGTTGACACCCCCAGCAAAGCAAATCCCACCAGACCGTCCTCCCCAATCACCAACCACCGACGCCACCGCAACCCACCCCAGCAATCAACACACGCTAATTCGTAATGGAGCGGTTCCATGTGCGGTATCATGGGCACGCGATGCATTCGACACTGAAAGGAGCCCCCATGTTACAAACGAGTTGGTACAAGGACGCCGTTTTTTACCAGATCTGGCCGCGCAGCTTCTGCGATGGCAACGGCGATGGGATTGGCGACCTATGGGGCGTCTTGGAAAGGCTCGACTACATAGCGAGCCTCGGCGTCACCGGCATCTGGTTCAGCCCGCTCTACCCAAGCCCGCAGGCGGACTTCGGCTACGACATCACCAACTACTACGACATCAACCCAGAGTACGGCACATTGGACCTCTTCCGGCAGGTGCTCAACGGCGCACACGAGCGTGGCCTGCGCGTAATCATGGATCTCGTGGTCAACCACACCTCCGACGAGTGCGCGTGGTTCCAAGAAAGCCGCCTCTCGCGCGACAATACCTACGCCGACTGGTACATCTGGCGCGACGGAAAGACCCCAGGCGCACCCGAGGCTGGCGGAACCCCTCCAAACAACTGGGACAGCCTCTTTGAGGGTGGGGCTTGGGAATATGAGCCCGCACGCGACCAGTGGTACCTGCACATCTTTGCAAAGAAGCAGCCCGACCTCAACATGGACAACCCACAGGTGCGCTCCGAGGTCAAGAAAATCATGCGTTTTTTTTTTTTTTTCTGCGTGGACGGCTTCCGCGAGGACGTGATCACCTACATCAGCAAGACGCCCGAACTGCCCGACGACAGCCCGCTCAAGCCGGCGGCTCGCGGTATGAGGTATTACGACCACGGTCCGCGCGTACACGAATACCTGCGAGAGTTCCGCAACGGAGCGCTGAGTCACTACGACTGCATGACCGTGGGCGAGGCGCCTATGATCACGCCGCAGAAGGCGTTGGAGTACTGCGCCGAGGGTCCCAACCAAGAGCTGAACATGGTGTTCACCTTCGAGCATATGGGCGCCGACTGCTTCTTCACCGAGTGGATTCCCCGCCCCTTCGACCTGCGCATCTACAAGCAGGCGCTCAGCCGTTGGCAGACGGGGCTTGCGAAAGGTGCGTGGAACTCGCTGTACTTGGAAAACCACGACCATCCGCGCATCATCAGCCGCTACGGCAGCGAAGAGTATCGCGTAGAGTCGGGCAAGTCACTTGCCGCGAGCTATCTTTTCCTGCGCGGCACGCCGTTCGTATACCAGGGACAGGAAATCGGCATGACGAACACGCGGCTCGAATCCGTGGAGGAGTCGGCCGACGTGTCCACGCTCAACCAGTACCGTCGCTATCGCTACCTGCACATCCCCAAGGGCACGCTCATGCGCTTGGTCAACCGCGCGACGCGCGACCATGCGCGCACTCCCATGCAGTGGAACGCAAACCAAGGCGCTGGCTTCGTGGGCGGGTCCGGAAACGCTGAGCCGTGGTTCCCCATCAACCCCAACTATACGAGCATCAACGTGGAAGCCGCTGAGGCCGACCCCGATTCGCTGCTCGCGTTCTATCGAAAGGCCATAGCGCTGCGTCGCAAGCTAGACGTCGTGCGCAACGGTAACTATCGCGAGTTCAAGCACCACAGCAGCGTGCTCTACGCCTATGCTCGCGAAAGCGAACGGCAACGCTTGCTTGTCGTGTGCTCGTTTGCCGGCAAGCTCGCGTATTACTCTGCCTCGGATGACTATGACCTCCGCAAGGGCGAACTCGTCTTGGCGAATTACGCAGACGCGCCTCTGCAGGGCAACGCATTCTTCCTGCGTCCCTACGAGTGTCGCGTGTACCTGTGGAAGGACTGAGTAACAACAAACGCTCGCAAAAAGAGGCCCGAGCCGAAGCCCAGGCCTCAAACATGCGAATGTGGTCGCAGCTTACGCCATGGCGGAGCGCACCATGTCGGCGAAGCCGTCAGCCTTGAGGGAAGCGCCACCGACGAGAGCACCGTCAACGTCTTCCTTCTCCAGGAAGCCGGCGATGTTGCTCGGGTTGGCGGAGCCGCCGTACAGCACGCGGATGCCCGCTGCCGTCTCAGCGCCAAAGATTTCGACCAGCGTAGCGCGGGTGGCGCCGCAGACTTCCTGAGCGTCGTCAGCCGTAGCGGTCTTGCCAGTGCCTATGGCCCAAATCGGCTCATAGGCGATGACGTACTTGGAGGGATCGCTGATCTCGAGGCCAGCAGTGTCCTTCTTTATCTGGTCGACAACGAACTCTACGTGCGTGCCGGCCTCGCGAATCTCGAGGGACTCGCCGCAGCAGGAGATGGGCACGATGCCATGAGCCATGAGGGCCTTGGCCTTCTTGTTGATGTCCTCGTCGGTC
>CACXDP010000468.1 GCA_902766445.1 uncultured Coriobacteriaceae bacterium | reverse complement strand
GCCCTTGGTGCCGGTGATATGGAAGGTGTAGTCGCCGTCGGCCAGGTCGGAGGTCGTCGCCTTCCCGTTGACCCTGACGTTCTTCTTGACCTTGAGCGAGCCGAGGTCAATGTTGTTCACGAGCTCGGCAGTCGGGATATTTGCCGTGTTGTCAGCCACGACCGTGACGGTCTTCTCTCCGCTCACGAGGGAGGTGCCGTTGGTCGGGGCACTCTCGGAGACGGTATATTCACCGGGCTCGAGGCCGTCAATCTGTTGCTCGTCACTCTTGCCACCGGTAATGGTGAGCTGGATGCTGTTGGTATAGTTATCCGGCCCAGAAATGTTCAGCGTATAAATGCCATCGGCAAGACTCGTCGTGGTCGCGCTACCGTTCACGGTAACGGACTTCTTGACCTTGAGGGACCCAAGTGCAGTCTTGTTGTTGTTGAAGGACACCTTCGCCACCTGAGCGGTCTTGCCAGCCTCAACCGTGACTTCATTGGATTCGGCATCAACCGTGAGTCCATTAGTCTTGGTCTCTGTCACGGTGTACTTACCCGCAGGAAGGTTCTCAACGATTGCCTTATTGGATACGCCACCTGAAATGGTGATGCTAGCCTCTCTAGTGACCGTACCGTCTTCGCTCACGATGGAGAACTCATAGGTTCCGTCGGCTTCAGATCCTTGTGTAGCCTTGTTATTGACTGTAACGGTCTTGGTGATTTCAAGGCTGCCGAAATCGATGTTGTTTGTGAAGTCCGCCTTTGCGTTGACGTAAGTTCCCGTCTTGCCGGGCTCAACGGTAACGGTCTGGTCATTATCGCCCACAAGCGAGGTGCCATTCGTGGGAGCGGACTCGGTAATCTTGTACTTACCTGCCTTGAGATCGCTGACCTCAACATAACCGTCAGTGCCTAGGGTTCCGCCAGTAGCAGACTTAATCGCACCCTTTTCAATTTCGATGGTCACAGTCTTGGAAACGGCAGCACCGCCGGTAAGAGCATCACCATTATCGTCAACAGCAACAATGGTGAACTCGTACGTACCGTCAGCACGGGTATCCTCGCCGACTGGGGCGTCACTGTTGATTGTTACGTCCTTCTTGAGCTTGAGCGAGCCAACTTCGTACTCGTTCGTAGCCGTAAGGAAGACGCCTTCCTTGTCAATCGCAGTCTTATTGTCTTTTTCAACGACACCCTTGAACTCATAGCCTGTAACTTCAGTCTCAGCGACCTTCCAAGTAGTACCGACGGGCAGATTCTCAAGCGAGAATACCTCGCCAGGCTTGAGTGTGACCGTGAAGGTATTGGTCAAGTCATATTCTTTGGTCGTTGCCGGCTCCTGTGAATCAGGAACGGTTATCGTTCCCGTTGCTTTCGTGCTCAGCGTCTGGCCAGTGGGCGGCGTGAGCGTGATGCTGAATGTGAAGTTTTCATCACAGTCATCATTGCCATCAACGACCTTGGTCAGGCTGAAGGGGCCGACGTCCTTGTTGTTGACCATCTCGACTGTCGGTATTTCGTTTGGCACTGACGGATCGCTTGGATTCTCACCAGGACCCCAGAAGCCGGGGACTATGACCGTCGTCGGATTGTCGCTCGTAAGGGTAACGCCAGCGGGATTCGTAGAGGTTTCGCTAACCTCATAAGTACCCTTAATCAAGTCGCTCAGCTGAACATATCCATCGTTGTCGGGATTCGTCTGCTCCCCGTCAACAGTTGCGCCTGTAGTCTTGCCACCCGTGATTGTGATGGACACGTTCTTGGTGATACGATATGCCTCGTCAACTTCCGACGGTCCAACGACAGTGAACGTATACGTACCATCCACAAGACCCATGTCTGTGCTCTGTCCGTTTACGGTTACGCGCTTGCGAAGCTTCAACGGTCCAGTCGGTACATCGTTGTAAACAACAGCGTTTGAATACCCCATCACTGCGGTTCCGGTCTTACCCGCCTCTACATAGATGGTGGCAAACCCTTCATGACCCGCCGCGCCTTTGGCTTCATTGGTCTCCGTACCTATACGCTGAAGAGTTGCTCCATTGTGGGGCATGTCGATCTCTTCGACTCTATAGAGGCCAGGCTTAAGGTCTGTTACCTCGACATACCCATTGTTGCCTATCGTGACTGGTTGACCATCAACCGTAGCGGAGTAGGTATTGCCGTACAGAATCGTAATCTTGACAGTCTTCTCAACAGGAGTATCTGATCCCTCAGGACCAGTCACCTTAATCGTGTACTCACCGTCAGCGAGAGTTCCAGGATAATCGCCTTGATATTTGCCCGGTCCCAGACGACGTTCGTTCTTCGTCACGCTCTTGCGGACTCTCATCGAGCCAGTAGGCGGACGATTGTTCTTGAACGTAACTGTCTCGTAGGTACCAGAGGTCAGTTCGCCTTCATGCGTCCTTGTCTTATCCGGGTTATCCGGATTCCATTCTACGGTTCTAGTTTCGACAAATCGATACTCCACGGGATCAGAGCCAGGAACTTTCTCATAGTAGTCATACGACTTGTCGGTCGTGTAAATGTTCCCTTCCTCATCGGCCAGAAGCTCTTCGACCTTATAAGTGTAGCCCTTCTTGAATCCCCAGAATTGCTTCTCTTCGCCACCCTTGAGACTGAAGTTAGCGACACCATCCCTAAAGACATCATCGCCATTCTTACCATTGAGGGGCTGGCCGTCTGCATCCCACGCAGTAATCCTGAAGTTAAAGGTCTTGTCCTTGTCAGCGTCGTTCGTAACTTCTTTCTTGACTACAAGACCCTCAAGCGGCCAGTTCTCGATGTGCGTGTTGTCGTTGTAGAAGTAGACTTGATTATCGTGGTTCACCGCGTCAGCATCATACGTGAATGTATAGCTATAGGCATAAGGCATCTTGCTATAGCCATCTTTTGCTTCGACCTCATCGATCTTATAGGTAACGCCCGCGTAGAGCGTCGGATACTGACCATCGTCAGCCGGATGACCACTCTTATCATCAGCATCAATGATAACGATACCATCAGAATTCGTCGTGTAGAAAAGCTCGGTCTCGCCGGTCGAACAAATCTCTCTACCGTCGGCTGCATAGAACTTGAATGTGACATCTTCAAGTTTCTTGTTCTGATCGTATGCATCTACCTTGAGGACTTTGAGTTGGATAAGAGAGCCTTCACCCTCGGCAGCGCTACCCATCTGCTTCCACGTATCAACAGTCTTTGAGTAGTTGTCGATGTGCGCCGTATTCTTCATCTGTATGTTGCCGTTGCCGATTACCCTCGCAGTGTAGGTAATCTCAACCTTTGTTTCATCAGGAATGATATAGGAGACAACCGTGCTGTTATCAGGATTGTCAACCTTATAAATTACGGAGCCTGCAGGCAACTGATTCCCATTCTTGTCCCAAGCCTGAATCGAAATCGAAGAAGAGTCAAGCAAGAGGTTCTTATTGAGCGTATCAGTCAAGATGTTCTTCTTGCCTGTGAGATCCTCAGTAAAGCTCGTTGCAATTTCGTTGTCTTCCCACAAGTCTCCGCAAGAAGGATTGAAGGTAATCTGGTACTCGGCGTTGCGGTTGGTGCCTTGCACAGTGCCCTCATTAAGCAGCTGTTTAGTAAGAGGCTCGTAGGTTACCTTGAAGGAGTGGCCTGTAGTCTCATCGTTGTATGTAGCTTCGTTATTTGCGTTATACGTACCACCATGTTTTGCTGCTACTTGTTTGAGGTCGACGCCATCCTTAAGCTTAAGCTGATAGTGAATGCCGTAATACTCATAATATGGGTTCTCAGGATCGTTTGTGTGGGGTATCTCACTTGCAGTAAGCGTGATAGTACCATCATCGTTGACAACGCAAGTTACCGGCTTGTAATTCTGATCTTGCCAGTCTCTGTTGCCTCCGCCGATATTCAAATGCTCAACGTTGTGAACGCTCGGTGTCAGTCCGTTAATCTCAAAAACATCTTTATCAAATTTATCTTTGATGACTATCGGCGTATCGCTATTAACACCATTAATGGTAATCCAATAGTTAAATAGTTTGTTTTCTCCGCCTTCGTATCCATCACCAGGACCGAACTTTTTGAACCATCCGCTTCTCGTATACTGAACATTATCCCAAGCTTGCTTATTGAAGAAATCAATCCTGTTATTGTGACTGGATTGCTTGTCCTTATCTAGATCCTTTTTCAGCCAGTCTTGGTCGACAGTCGTCTTAAACTTAATCTTTATCTTACGTTCTTCCCCACCAGGATTGTCTTTAAGCCCAGGATCGGTCTTATCAGCATTCTTATAGAATATTATCTTTATTTGAGGTTCTTCCCCGTTATTACCGCCATCCTTAAGTGAATCGTCAATCCTCCATGACTCGCCAGGTTTGAGAGAACTCTCATCAACCCATACGCTGCCTTCTTTGTATTTATCCCAATACTTGACACTGTCAATCCACTTAGACGGAAGGTAGTCGATGACTTCAGCTTTCGAGAGACCCGATGCCGGTACCGTTATCTCGGATATCCACTCGATTTCGGTCTCGTTGTATTCACCATGAGTCTTAGTAATACCTACCTCAGGGATTCTAGGCTCAATGTCGATACCATTGTTGACACCATTGGCTGTATTGTCGAGGTGCGTCTTTTCGCCAATCTGGTCAATCTTTTGCTGATTGACTCTGGTCGTGTAGGTAATCACGTACTTTAGTGGATCGGTATCAGACGATGGCACCTTATACGTCCACGAATAGTCGTTATGTGACTCGAGCTGATCGTAGCGAAGCGTATCAGTACGACGGAGACTGCCATCCTGATTGAAGACCTCTACCTTAATGTTGCCATTATACTGCATGTACTGACGTGATCCCTCGCCAATGATGTCAGTAATAGTCGCGTTGGCAACCGACATAAACTGCTCTTTGTTGTAGGTAACGGTCCACTGGACAATTTTGTCACCATTGGGCTCTGTACCGATGATGCTACCGCCGCTCTTTTGAGTACTTGGATTGAAGTCTATTTCATGATGGAACTCTTGCTTAGGAACTTCGGGTTCGTCACCAGGCTTTGCATGCACCTCATTACCCATCTGTTCCCATGTGAGCTTGCCGTCCTGGATCTTGCTCGTATCAACCCTAGCCTTATACTTAATAGTATAAGTCTCGTTTGCGGACATGCTGGGAATGGTTATGTCGTAGTTAATTCCTTCGCCCAGTGAATTGTTGTAGTAGCTGGGATTTCCTCTATCGCTGGTAACGGTCATGCTGCCATTCACGTATTGCAAGGCTGTATTTGAACCCGTATATTTGTCCCACACTTTGACTTGTTGAACCGGACCATTCGATGCCCGCACCGTGACGGTGTACTCCATCTCCATTGTTTGCTTATTGAAGGTACCGGTCTTGCTAAGGCTAACGGTTCCTGGAGGAGGATCGTCAACATCGACGATACGTATGACGTCACCCTCGCCATTCTTAATAGTCGTGTCGCTATCAAATATTGCCCAGTAGTTGACATGGAAGCTGACATTCGTCGCATTCGCGAGGTAACTGAAATTAGGATCGTCCTGGTTGAACTTAACGGTAAGCCTACCGTCACCCGACACCGTGAACTTACCTCCCACTTCATGGTCACCCGTGGAAGAATGGATGGTAATGATCATATCTTTGTTGTTGACGCCACCATCTTGGACGACGATGCCCTGCGGCAATTGATAGGTAAGCTCCGACCTATTGCTGAACTGGTAGTTAGCGTTCTCTGTGAACCGCATATCTACTTCATAACGCGTTCCACGCGTAGCTGTGTAGGTATTGCCCGACGGTGTCAGGCCATTAATGTTAAAGCGATCAAGGAAGTACGTTAGGTCGGTAAGTTCCTGCGCGTCGGTGACCGCGATGACGTACTTCAGGCCGTTGGCCATAGTGATGGTCAGCGTCTCGAAGCTCTTAAACGGCAGAAGGCTTACGAGAGTCCAGTCGTTTCCGAGGAGGTCCTTGTTGACCGCGACGAGCTCAGGACTGCTGAACTCGGCTTTTTCAACGTCACCCACACTCTCGTTGATGCCAAGCGCCAGCAAAAGAGCACTCAGCTTCATGTTCTGGCCGCCTGTCAGCGTGTAGGTAAAGCCATCAAGCTCGAAGTCGACGGTGTAGCTAAACGCATAGACCGAGAAATCGGTGGCCGTAAAATCGGCGGTCTGGTTCGACACCGACACGTTGGCCGCAACTTGCTCGACACCGATGTTGCCGTCGGACTCGGGCAGATGGAACACGTCGACATTTGCCTTGCTCGGCGCATCAATTTCGTTGGTGAGCTGGCGCTGCTTAAACTTGAAGGTAACCTGGACGGAACCCTCCTCGGGCTCAATTTCCTTGTCACCCTTTACGAAGGTCACATCGTAGAGCATCGTATTGGAGGAGTCGTGCTCATCATCCGTGGCCCCGTTGAGCGCATTCATGTAGGCATCGAAGCCATCGGCACCCTCGCCGATACGCTTTACGACGAGCTCAGCATCATCGGGCAGAGCATCGGCCTTCATCAGTGTAGCCGTCACCTTAACAGCATAGTCCTCATAGACATACTCGGTCTTGGTCGGGGCTTCGGCCTCATCTTTCTTGGCCTCATCCTTGTCAGTGGACTCGTCCTTCTTGGCCTCTTCCTGCTTGGTCTCCTCGGCAGGCTGCTGCTCGGCGGGCTTGGTCTCCTCGGCAGGCTGCTGCTCGGTGGGCTTCTGCTCGTCCTTGACATGCTCAGCGGGCTTCGGCTGCTCGGCGGGCTTCGTGTCTTCCTTCCCCTGATCAGCAGGCTTGTCTTCCTGCTTACCCTCGGTATCAGTGCCCTCTGCGGGTTTTGGCGCAGGTTCCGGCTCGGGCTCTGGTGTGGGCTCAGGTTCAGGCTGCGGGATTGCTTCCGTAAAGACGGCGATGGTCGCTCCCTCTTTGAGAACGTCCTTACTAATAATATAGTTACCGTCCTCGCGCGGGCCAATCTCATCCTCGTTGCCGTCGACTGTGTAGGTCACGCGAGCAATCTTGAATCCTTCGATCGCACGAACGCCAAACAGCATGTCGGCATCGAGAGGTACGACAACCTCTGGCGACGCCGCATCATGATCTGCTCCGTTGTACGAAAGAACCGCGTTCTCCAGGCGGAGAGCAAGCTTGGCCTCCGTCGGTTGCGGCTCAGGCTCGGGTTCCTGTGCTGGCGGTGCTTCTGCCGACTCAGGAGTCTGCGGCTCCTCAGGTGCCGGCTCTGGATTAGTAGGCTCTTGCGCCTCCTCTCCCTGCGCAGCCGCGCCATCACCTTCCCCTTGGGACGTGATTTGGTCGGCCACTTCCTGTGCAGTCTGTGAAAGCGCATCTGCTCGCGCCTTCATAGCCTGCTTCTGAGCCCATACGAGTCCTTGACTCGGCATGAGACTCAGGACCATCGACACGCTGACCACAGCGCTCAAGAAGCGCGCCATGGGCATGTTGTGCCGCTTTGGTCGTTTGTCACGATCCATAGTTCCTCCCATCTCCGTTGCATGCGGGGCGGGCGCCAACCGTCCCTTACATGCACATTCCAACCCACAGTAGATAAGGCTACAGAATGTAATTTAGTACTTGAGAGTTGAGAGTTGAATGTTAACTTTAAAATCATCCGGCGAACGGTAGTTGTACGGGGGTGTTGTGCATAGGAAGGGGCTAAAACGCTGTACGATAACTTATATATTTGTAATATTGATTGCTTATCTATAATAATTTAGATATTTATTACTCAAATATCGTCAAATCTCAGTCCACAGCAACGGGGGCCAATATCCCCTCAACACAGTATCTTTCAACGCTCACACCAGATATCGCAGCCGGAGTACGGTGAACCCAAATCGCGCACACCTAGTATGTCATTCCATCAAAACTGGCCTAACTCGGACACATTCCCACACCAGATGTCAACTCCGATGTGTCTACACCCCGTCCTGTTCACATCTGGTGTGCATGACACGAAAGCGAGGCCGATCAGCCTTCCGTCCTCGCATTCGCCATCTCGAACTCTGCCACGTTGACATCCGCGAAGGTAGCGGCATCCTCTGCGGAGAGGATGCCTTCACGCACCAGCTCAGCCAGCACTTCCCTCCGGCCTTCCTTCCGGCCCTTCTTCACGCCCTTCTCGGTGTACTCGTCTATGAGCTCCTTGAAGCCCTTTGCCATCTCCATCTGCTGGCCTCCTTCTTCCACCGCCAGTCGCGCACCGACCGCCGCATTGAGCAATCTCATGGCATCAACATCAAGCGGCTGGCCTCCCAATGGTCCTTGTGTGATTCTTTCCAGCTCGGACTTGTTACCCGCGTATTTAATATAGCGCATCACCAAACCTAAGTCGCTTGAAAACCTATCCAAGTCGTCATCTGACATGTTCGACGGGGACAACAAGTTCATTTTGTAATCCGGTACGAGGCGAAGAATCTCTGCGTCTGCCGTGTCCAGCATCTCATGCAGGCTCGTGGGTCCGTCCCAATCGCCCTCCCATGCTCTGCGTACTATACTCATGTCTATCGCCATCACCCACGCAAAGGAGAGCGTCATGCGCACCACGGAACAGGAACCATTATTTGGCCGATTATTCACCACGCGCCGGAAAGCCGTCTCGATGCTCGCTGGTGCCACGAGCGTCCTCGGCACATCCATGCTCGTTGGCTGCAATTCGAACCAGACCCAGCCCGACAACACCGCGACAACCGATACGTCCACGACTGACACCAGCGCCGACAGCACGTCCACCGACGCGACGAGCGCCCAAGAAGCGCGCGACAATCTCGCCTGGTGGCAGGACATCATCGTCTACGAGGCATACCCAAAGAGCTTCTGCGACACCGTCGGCAAAGGCACCGGCACCATCGCCGGCATCACCTCCAAGCTCGACTATTTGGCCAGCCTCGGCGTCGGCGCCATCTGGCTCACCCCGGTCTACAAGTCGCCCATGAAGGACAACGGCTACGACATCTCCGACTACTACGACATCGACCCCAGCTTCGGAACCATGGCCGACATGGAAGAGCTCATCGACGAGGCCGGCAAGCGCGACATCCGCATCGTGATGGACCTCGTCATGAACCACAGCTCCGACGAAAACGAATGGTTTATTGAGTCGAGCTCTTCCACAGACAACCCCAAGGCCGACTGGTACATCTGGCGCGATGCAAAGAAGGACGGATCGGAACCAAACAACTGGCGCGGAATCTTTGGCGGCTCAATCTGGACTTGGAACGAAGACCGCAAGCAATACTACATGCACACCTTCGGCAGCTTCCAGCCCGACCTCAACTGGGAGTGCGAGGAGATGCGCAAGGAGCTCTACAACATGGCTCGCTTCTGGCTCAAAAAGGGCGTCGGTGGCTTCCGCATCGACGCTGTTACCTATATAAAGAAGCCCGACGATTTCTCGGACGGCAAACCCGACGCGAACGACGGCATGGTAAACGTCCATACCATGACCGCAAACACTCCCGGCATTCTGGACTTCCTTCGCGAGTTTAAGGCCGAGGTCATGGATGGCACCGACGCGTTCTCCGTAGCTGAGGCCAATGGTGTCTCCGCTGACGAGCTCGTTGATTGGGTCGGAGAACAGGGTGTCTTTGACATACTCTTTGAGTTTAGTCACATGGACACACTCGCACCCAGCGGAGACGACCCATACGGGCTGCCAGAATGGAAGCTCACAGACTTCAAGGGCGCCCTCACAAACAGCCAAGTCGCCACGGCAACAAACGGTTGGTACCCGATCTACTTCGAGAATCACGACCAACCACGCTCCGTCAACCAAATTCTTCCCAACGCGAAGGACAAGCTAGCTGGTGCAAAGATGCTCGGAACGGTGCTCATGACGCTCCGCGGCACGCCCTTCCTCTATGAGGGCGAAGAGCTCGGCTACGAAAACGTCGCTTGGGGTTCCATCGACGACTACGACGACATCCAGACACGCAACCAGTACAAGATGGCGCTCGAGGCGGGCAAGACCGAGGAGGAGGCTCTTGCCTACGCCCAAGCACGCAGCCGCGACAATGCCCGCACGCCTATGCAGTGGGATGCCAGCAAGAACGCCGGCTTCACGACGGGTACGCCTTGGCTGCCTGTCCACGATGACTACAAGACCTGCAACGTGGATGTTCAGGATCAGGACGCCGACTCGGTGCTGCTGTACTACCGCTCTCTCGCTGACTTGCGAAAGAACTTGCCGGTGCTGATTGCCGGAGACTACGCCGAGCTGATGGCCGACAGCGAGGAGGTGTATGCCTACCAGCGCACTTGCGGCGAAGACAAGGCTGTGATTCTAGCTAACTTCACCGAGTCCGAGGTGTCCTTCGACGAGTCGCTCGTCGACGGTATGGAGGTCGCCCTCAGCACCCACGGTACGAGCACCTCCGGAACGCTGCAGCCCCTCGAGGCTGTTGTCTACCGCACTGCGTAGCTTCTCGTAAGACAGGGCCGAACGGCAAAGAGGGGCACTCCACAGCACGGAGTTCCCCTCTTTATTTCTGCTGGTCCTTGCCTACGAACGCTTACGCCGTACGATCGGCAGGTGGAGCGTGAACGTCGTGCCGACACCCTCTTCCGAATCCACCGAGATCGTTCCGTTGTGTCGATCAACAATCTCTTTCGTCAGGGCAAGACCCACGCCAAGCCCTCCAGCCTCGCGCTCGCGGCTCGCATCCGACCGCCAGAATCGACTAAACACGCGCGGAATGTCTTCCTTCGCGATACCGATGCCCGTATCGCTCACCGAGAGCAGCACGTTGCGTCGGTCGCGCGCCACGCGCACCACCACGCTGCCGCCCTCGGGTGTATAGCGCAGCGCGTTGCTCAGCAGGTTGACCATTGCCTCGCGCACCAGATCCGGGTCAACCTCCGCCGTGTACTCAGCATGCCCTGTATCGTTCACGAAGCTCAGCTCGAGGTCGTTGTCCTGGAAGAGCAGCACCTGCATGGTCACGAGGTCACTGCAAAGTGCCACCACGTCGCACTTCTCGAAATGAATGGGTATCTTTCCGTTCTCCATGCGTGAGAGTCGCAACATGGCGTCGACCAACCTCGAGAGGCGACGAACCTCCACCGCAACGGTCGCAAGATTGTCTTGGTCAGCCGGCATCACACCGTCCTGCATGGCCTCTACCGTCGCCTGCATTGCCATGAGTGGAGTGCGCAGCTCGTGTGCCACGTCACTCGTGAGACGATGCTCCATCTTGATGTCACGCTCAAGCGAGGCTGCCATGTCGTCGAAGGTCTCGCCAAGCCGCCCCATCTCGTCGCTACCCGCCAAACCCGTGCGCGCCGTGAGGTCGCCATTGCGAATCTGAGCGGCCGTCGTGGTAATAACCTTGATGGGTCGAGTGAGAGCGCGTGCCACGATGTAGCCAATAGCGCAGGCGAACACCACGGCCAAGCTTGCTGCCATAACGATTGCAGCATAGGAGTTAGTACGGAAGGTCGAGTCCGCCTTGGTGAGCAGCAAGTCAGAACTCGCCGCCCAGTAGGTGATGGTACCAACGCGGCCCTCTCTCATGGAAACAACCTCAGCTGATACCACTGACTCAGCGCCGCGCGGCATTTCGAGAATCGTCACATTCCGCTGCGCGGCCGCACTGGGCGCCATCCCTCCCGCAATATCATCGTAGAGCACGAAACCGTGAATATCCTCCAGCCGCATACCGACGTCGGGCATTGCTTGAGAGGTCTCTTCAACATATTTGAGTACACCATCTCCCCACATACCCTCTGCATCGTACTGCTGCCCCAAGCTGTCTGCCATGTACTGCACCATGCGCTGCATGTTTTGGCGAGTGTACAGCTGGAACTGTCCCTCCCACACGATGGCGAGCACGATGGAGAGCACCACAGCCGTCATCACAGCCGTGAGGGCAAAGGAAAGCGCCATGCGCGTGCTGTACCTCATGGTACTGCGCGGCTGGCGCTTGATCGTGTTGTAAGACGAGACGTTTGACTCGGCAGACGCCTCGCGTTGTGAATGGCCCTTGGGCATGGGATCGCTACTTGCGAGCGCGGCCCTTGGCCTTGTCGCCCGCCTTGTCGGGTGCCTCGAAGCGGTAGCCAACACCATGCACGGTGTAGAGCCAACGCGGGTTGCGCGGGTCGTCGCCCAGCTTCGCGCGGAGGTTCTTCACGTGAGAGTCGATGGTACGCTCGTAGCCCTCGAAGTCGTAGCCCAAGACCTTCTCAACCAGCTCCATGCGAGTGTACACGCGACCCGGGAAGCGAGCGAGAGTGGTGAGCAGTTTGAATTCGGAAGCGGTGAGGTCAATCTCACGATCCTCAATGGTCACCTTGTGGCCCGAGATGTCGATGACGAGGTCGCCAAAGTCCAAGACCTCAAGCTGGGGTTCGCTCTCGGTGTGGGCACGACGCAGCAGGGCACGAACGCGCGCTACGAGCTCACGCGGGGAGAAAGGCTTGATCAGGTAGTCATCGGCGCCAAGCTCAAGGCCGATAATGCGATCCTCAACCTCGCCCTTTGCCGTGAGCATGATGATAGGAACGTTCGAGGTCTCGCGAATCGCACGGCATACGCGCTCGCCCGAAAGTTTGGGAAGCATGAGGTCAAGGATGACGAGATCGAAGGAATGCTTTTCGAACTCCTCCACGGCACTCTGCCCGTCGCCCACGCCACGCACGATGTAATTCTCGCGCTCCAGGTAGGCAGCCACGGCATCACGAATCGCCTTCTCGTCCTCCACCAAAAGGATTCTCTTCTCGTCAGCGGCCATAATTCGTCTCCTAACTTCGATTTCGCCGTTACAGACAATTCACCACCATACTTACATAAGTTTAGCGCAAACGCGCCAAAAGCTACAGTGCGAAAGCGCGAACAGTCACTGCGGTGGGGTAGCCCGACGCCTCATCCTTAACCGTAGCGAAGGTCAGGAACTGATTCGTCTCGCCAACTCGTGCGGGATACTCGCCGTAATCGACGCAGCGATTCGCCGCCGTAAGGATGGAATACGTCGACTTACGCAGATTCACCACGAAGTAAGACGCCCTGCTCTTGATGATGAACACGTCGTCCTTTGCCGCCACGTTGGCGCTTGGTTCACGCGCCAGACGCACGAACGGCCCTTCGCTCGTCCCCAGATAGGTGCCCATATAGCCAAACATCCCGCCCGATTTGTAGTCGGCCTCTATTGACACGGCGAAGCGGTTGCCCACATACGTCGCATAGAACGGGCGAATCGACCTCGGAAGTACGAGCTGATCCACGATAGTATGCAGGTCATCATTCAGCGAATACGCCGTCACCCCATAAAAAACGCCCTCGTCAGCACGAACGCGCGGTGCGAGCACCACGAGGTCATTCGAGATGCTCGGCTCTACGGCAAAGCGTCCAGGCGACTCAACCACCGACCGCGCATTCTCGTCACCGAGCTTCCAGATATAACAAAACGAGGGCTCTTTGGTCTTTGTGCCCGAGAGCGACGGCATGACTTGCCATAAAACGGTATTGCCCACGCAGGTAAAACCAGGTGGATCGTAATCAGCATCAGCTTGCCAGAGCGTGGTGGCATTTCCATCGAGCTTGCCTTGCGTAGACGAGAAACGAGCGGCATACAGCGACCATTCGTGTGTGAGGTAGTCAAGCTCGACCCATGCGTAGACCTCGTCAGAGCATCTCGTGTCGTAGACAACCACGGTGTGACTGTCACCGAGCACGTCAGGTATCACTTCGCTGAGCGTGCCGTCTTCCGTCGAGAAGGCACAACCCTTGACCATGGGTGATGCTGACGAACCAGCTTGCGTCACAGGTATCCACTTGCTCGTGGTCTCGTGCAAGACGCTTCCTAGCGGCAACGTCCACTCAGCGACGTCCTGCAAGTCCAAATCAGTCTCTTCGAACTCGTCGATGATGCTAATCGCCTTGTCTTCGTCCACGACCATGGGCTCGGGCACGACATACTCTTCAGGATCGCTGCATCCATCAAGCACGCCAATCGTTGCCCCAGCAGCACTGGCGATTCCCAGCGTGCGCAGAAAACCGCGTCGCGAGAGACTGAGCTTAGGCCAACGCACGCGCCTTCTCCTGGGCCTGTCTCAGCGCGATGGTCAGCTGGTCAGCGCAAGAAGTCCCACGACGGCCACAGAGATTGCCCGCAAGCAACGCGACAACCTCATCGACCGGCTTTCCCTTGATGAGCTTGGCAACAGCCTTGGTATTGCCGTTGCAGCCTCCATCAAAGACAACGTTTCCCACTGTGCTGCCGTCGTCAGACACCTCCACATGGATATTGCGCGGACAGACTCGCTGCGGCCGGAAATCCATCTCGTACATGTACCCCTCCAATACCTAGTTTGCGTACCATGTCAGTATACCCCGTAGCTGTAGGCGCTACTCTCGACGCTAAAAATATCTTTAATGATATTGTTCTGTCAACCTCAAAGCGAAAGAATACCGTCTAACACCCATTTTCAGCAAAATCACATGACCTATTGGTCAGAAATGCGCTTATTGTACGACGAAAATGGGTATTCTCGTTTATCCAGACATGATTTACTGGGCTAATGCACTCGGATACTCGCCATTTCCAGTTTTCGTCGTACAATAAGCGCATTTTCAGCCAAGGAAGGTTTCAAATCACGCCATGTTTCTCATTTTGGATGATGTTACAGCCTATGAGTATTGGCTGCTCTATAACCCTTTATATAGCAACTTTCCTGACGACTCCCCACGCCAGCCCGTGACTACATTTGAGCATTCCTCAAGCAACGAAATCAGCAAAATGATAGCCATGAAAGATGGGGAGGCCGGCCCGATACATATTATGGTCGATTCTCTCTCCAATCGCAGGCCTTCCGAGAACGTCACCTGCCATGTTTTTATGCCCCGAACGCCTCTACCACCGAAATCCATCTACCATATCGGCCCAAATCTCGGTGTGGTATCTCCTGAACTCTGTATGGTACGACTGGCAGCAAGTCTCCCGCGCTATGAGTTGCTCCACAAGGTCTCAAACATGCTCGGATTATTCTCGTTTAACTATTGGGATCGCATGGAGCTCGTCGAGCGAGAGGCAATTACTAGCATTCAGAAGACAAGAGAATACTTGAAAGAGATTCCCTACGCAAAAGGGGTGAGAAATCTTCGTCAAGCATTGAACTCAGTTTGCGAGCGCTGTCGATCACCTCGTGAAACCACCCTGGCACTCAACCTCAAGATGTCCACGCGACTCGGTGGACAGTCACTTCCTCCATTCGAAGTCAACAGCGACCTTGACATGTCCGACGAAGCCAAACTGCTCACAAAGAAGTCGAATCTGGAGGGCGACATAGTCTGGAAGAAGAAGAACGCAGTAATTGAATACAACAGCGACGAATGGCACCTTAACACAGCCCAGACGATATCGGACATGGAAAAGATCTCTGCCATGCAGCGAATGGGTGTGACAGTCTTTCCCATGTCCACCAGACAATTTGATGACTACGACGTGTTCGAATCATTCATATGCGGGGTCCGCGCTGTCCTCGGCGTGCGCGATCGCAATGCAGATGCAGCGCGTGCCAAACGGCGCGCGCTGCATACAGACCTTATCGAAGTGGAACGAGTTGAGCGCGAGAAGCCGGTCTTGGGCGAAACCGCACGATGGCAGTACCTCGAACCCCGCCTTGACGTTGCAAATCTATAGAAGGATAGAGCACCGAGGGGGTGCTACTCCACGAAACTCAGCTCCTGCAGGCGGTCGAACACCACGTCGATTCGCGTGAGGAAGGCACGCGGGTCAAAGATCCGGTCGAGCTCAGCAGAGGTCAACACGCAATCAGGATCGTTCTCGAGACGCTCACGCAGCGTGGCACCCTCGCGCGCCTGCTGCACATCATCCCACACGGCCATCGAGTTACTTTGCACGACCTTGTAGGCATCCTCGCGCGAGAGTCCCTTGTCAACTAGCGCAAGCAGCACCTTGGACGAGAAGATAAGCCCCCGCGTGCTGTTGAGATTTGCCACCATCCGCGCGGGATAGAGCACCAGACCGTCGATGATGCGGATGAGACAGCGCAACATGTGGTCAAGCGCGATGAAGCTGTCCGCCAAGGCCACGCGCTCGTTGGAGCTGTGACTGATGTCGCGCTCGTGCCATAAGGCCACGTTATCAAAGGCCACCTGGGCGTTGGCCTTAACGACGCGACTGAGACCGCAAACCTTCTCCACCGTGATGGGATTGCGCTTGTGCGGCATGGCTGAGCTGCCCTTTTGTCCGCGACGGAAAGGCTCCTCCACCTCGAGCGTGTCAGTCTTTTGGTGGTTGCGCACCTCAAGCGCGATGCGCTCGCAGGTCGCAGCTGTCGTGGCAAGTACACCAGCCAGGTAGGCGTGGTGGTCGCGGCTTACGACCTGCGTGGAAAGCGGATCGCCAGAAAGGCCCATATGCTCGCAGACGTACTGTTCCACGAAGGGGTCGATGGACGAATACGTGCCGACAGCGCCACTGATGGCACCTACCGCCACCTGCTTGCGAGCGTCGAGCAGGCGGTCGAGATCACGTCGAAGTTCCCACGCCCAGCTGCCAAACTTCATGCCAAAGGTCATCGGCTCGGCGTGAATGCCATGGGTACGGCCCACGCAGAGCGTGTCGCGCTCCTCGAACGCCCGCCGACGGCAAATCTCACCTAGCTCGCGCACGTCCTCGATGATGAGGCCGGTTGCCTGGGCAAGCTGATAGCATAGCGCCGTATCGCCAAGGTCGGAACTCGTCATGCCGTAGTGCACCCAGCGGCTGGGCTTGGGCTCGCCCTCGGGCACGTCCGCATCTACATAGCTTCCCATATTGGTAAGAAACGCAATCACGTCGTGATTGGTCACGGCCTCGATGGCGTCAACTTCTTCGCGGTCAAACGATGCGTGCGAGCGAATCCATGCAGCCTCTTCTGGCGTGATGCCGATGGCGCCCATCTGCGCGTGCGCCTCACAGGCCAGCACCTCGATCTCCTGCCAGATGGCGTATTTGTTTTCCAGCGAAAAGATGTGCCCCATCTCGGGACGGGTATAGCGGTCAATCATGCGAGTTTCCTTTCGATGCCGCGCGACAATCGCAGAGAGTTTAGCACGTGAAGCAAAGACGGGATACCGGCACGCGAAAGGGTGTGCTCCTTTCGCGTGCCGGCATTCTTGGGCTATTTAGGCAACCGTTTCGGTCACAATGTCGCGCGTGCTTCCGCAAGCTGCGCGGCGACTGCCTCGTTGCCCGTCCCTCCGTAGGTCGTGCGTGCCCGCGCGATGGCAGCCGGGTCGAGCGTTCCCACCACGTCTTCGCCAAAAAGCTCACTGGCCTCACGCAACTCTGCAAGTGTCAGGTCCTCAAGCCCGATACCACGCCGCTCGCACTCCAAGACGAGCTTTCCCACTACAGCATGCGCCTCACGGAAGGGCATGCCGCGTTTTGCCAGGTAGTCTGCCACGTCTGTCGCTGCCGAGAAACCCGTTCCCGCCTCGGCAAGCATCCGAGCCTCGTTAACGCGCATCGTCTGCAGCATGCCTGCCATGATGGCCATGCAGTCACCCAGCGTCTTCGCCGCATCAATCGGACCTTCCTTGCACTCCTGTAGATCTTTGTTGTACGCAAGGGGCAGCGACTTGCAAGTAGTCAGCAGCGCCATGAGGTCCCCGTAGACACGGCCCGTCTTGCCACGCGTAAGCTCGGCAAAGTCGGGATTCTTCTTTTGCGGCATGATGGAGCTTCCCGTGGAATAAGAGTCAGAGAGCGTGATGAATCCGAACTCGGAGCTGCTCCAGAGCACGATTTCTTCGCAGAGACGACTCAGGTGCATCATGCTCACGGCACAGGCATATTCGAGATCGAGCAAGTAGTCACGGTCGCTCACGGCATCGAGAGAGTTGGGAATCGTACGCGAGAAGCCAAGCAGCTCGGTCGTTCGCTCCCTATCAAGCGGATACGTGGTGCCCGCGAGTGCCGCCGCACCCAGCGGATTCGCGTCCGCTGCATCGTACGCCGCTCGCAGCCTGACAGCATCGCGCGCAAACATCCAGAAGTACGCCAGCATGTGATGGGAGAATAGCACCGGCTGCGCATGCTGCAGGTGCGTGTATCCCGGCATCACAACGTCGAGGTTAGCCTCGGCCACGTCAGCCAACACACGCCGCAACTCGCGGTTGCCCTCAAGCAGCTCAGTGCAGAGGTCCTTGGCAAGCAGTCGAACATCCGTGGCAACCTGATCGTTGCGCGAACGACCAGTGTGGAGCCGACCACCCGCAGCACCGATGCGCTCGGTAAGCGTTCGCTCGACCGCCATGTGTACGTCCTCGTCGTTGACGTCCCACACGAACTCTCCCCGCGCAATCTCATCTGAAATCTGCCCGAGGCCAGCCACAATGGCCGCACGGTCGTCATCACTAATAACGCCTCGCTCGGCCAGCATCGTCGCATGGGCAATCGACCCACGGATGTCCTGCTGCGCCATGTTTTTGTCCACCTCAAGCGAAGCACCGAACTCTTGTGTGAACGCATCGACTCCGCCCTCGAACCTGCCTCCCCACAACGCCATATTTGTCCTTTCCCACGAGTGACCACAGCTCGCAATGCGGAGTGGCCAGCCTCGCGTACTATTCCATATTTGCCAGTAGTTCGGCGTGGGGCAGACCTCGCATGTAGCGCTCCATCGCACGTCAGTCAGGCTCGCCCCCGTCGATAGACGGCAACATGATAACGGAATCCTCCATGAGGCTCTTTAAACACATGTGCGGCTAGGGGCACTCCCCCAGCCGCACACATCAAGTTTCGATATGACAGGCTACTCGACGACCTGCAGCCCCGAGCCCGGTCCCTGCACACGGCTCCAAGTCTTGCTCTGCAGGCCATGTAGCACGATGAAGCCCTCAGCGTACGATTGGTCGAAGGTGTCGCCCTCGTCGTAAGTCGCAAGGTTGTAGTCGTAGAGCGCATAGTCTGAGCGCAGTCCGTCGACGAAAATGCCGCCCTTGCAGAGATTAATGCGCACCTCGCCCGTCACGAACTCCTGCGTGTAGGCGTTGTAGGCATCGATGGCGCAACGGCTCTGGCTGAACCACAGGCCACGATACACCGTGCTCGCCCACTCAGTGTCAAGCTTGGCCTTCTGCTTCAAGGTCTCGGCGTCGAGGCAAAGGCGCTCGAGGGCGTTGTGAGCCTCGATGAGCAAGAGGGCTGCCGGGCACTCGTAGCACTCGCGGCTCTTGATGCCGACGACGCGGTCCTCGATCATGTCAATGCGCCCGTAGCCATTGCGACCAGCGATCTCGTTTGCCTTGATGATAAGGTCAAGTAGCGGCATGCGCTCGCCGTTGAGCGACACGGGGATGCCAGCCTCGAAGCCGACGATTACCGTCTCGGGCTCATTCGGGCAATCCTCGGGATTCGACGTCATCGTCCAGATGTCTGCCGGCGGGGTATTCCAGGTGTCTTCCAGCACGCCACACTCAATCGCGCGACCCCACAGGTTGTCGTCGATGGAGTAGGGCTTCTTCTTCGTCGT
>CACXDP010000467.1 GCA_902766445.1 uncultured Coriobacteriaceae bacterium | reverse complement strand
GAGGGTGACGGCGCCTTCTACGGGCCAAAGATCGACTTCCATCTCAAGGACTGCCTGGGACGTACCTGGCAGTGCGGTACCATCCAGCTCGACTTCCAGCTCCCGCAGAACTTCGAGCTCGAGTACACGGGTGCTGACGGAGAGAAGCATCGTCCCATCATGATTCATCGTGCGGGCTTCGGGAGCTTCGAGCGCTTCATCGGCATGCTCACAGAGCAGTATGCGGGCAAGTTCCCCACTTGGCTTGCGCCCTGTCAGGTGAAGGTCCTGCCTGTCTCGGAAAAGACGCGCGATTATGCCCTGGAGGTTGGCGCCAAGCTGCGTTCGGCCGGCATTCGCGCCGTCGTGGACGAGCGTGACGAAAAGATCGGCTACAAGATTCGCGAGGCTCGCGCCGTCGATCGCGTACCTTACATGCTCATCCTCGGTGAGAAGGAGAAGGACGCAGGCAACATCTCGGTCCGCGACCGCAGCAACGAGACCCATCCCTGGGATCTCGACGAGTTCATCGCCTCGCTGGTAACCGAGATTGCCGAGCGTCGTGGATAGTACCTTCCTCGTCGAGCTCAAGGCGCTTGCGGAGGAGCTAGGCCGCGAGCGCTGGCGCGAGGTCTCAGACGTGGCGCAGGTGGTGGCGAGCTACCTGCGCTGTCACCCGTGCGTCGAGGACGTTCGATACCCCGGCATCAAATCTGACCCGCTCTTTGCCGAAGCCGCCTGCACGCTCGTGGGCGGCTTCGGCCCCGTGGTCGAGTATCGTACGAAGGGGGAGTGGAGGCGGCTCGTGTGCGAGGCTGGTGATGCGCGCGAGGCCGTCATGGATTTGGAGCGTAATCTGGCAGATTGATCTGCGACATGCCGTATCATTCGGGGTGATGACTCGAGAGCTGTGGGGAGGTCGATGCGACAATGACAGAGCGGTCGCGGGGGTTCGAGCACCTTGAGGTCGACCAAATCAGCCAAGAGCTCAAGCGTACTCGTGCAAGGGGCACGATGAGACGCACGATCCGCCGGATCGTCTTTGGCATGGCCGCCGCCTCCGCTACCGTGATACTCCTGAGCATACTGCTCTTCCCGCCGCTGAGAATCTACGGGAGGTCGATGGTGCCAACCCTCGAGGAGGGTCAGATCATCGTCGCGTACAAGGCCCCCGAGTATCATGCGGGCGATGTCGTGGCATTCAACTGCAACAACAAGATTCTCGTGAAGCGGGTCATCTGCAACTCCGGTGAGTGGTTCAACATGCGCGCCGACGGCACGGTATTGGTCAACGGCATGGAAATAGATGAACCCTACCTGCACAAAAACAGCTTCGGTCCCTGTGACTTGGATCTACCCTACCAAGTGCCGGACGGCCGTATCTTTGTCCTTGGTGATGACCGCGCGAGTTCGGTTGACTCGCGCTCGCAAGAGATAGGCTGCATTCCGCGAACTGACATCGTCGGCCTCGTTCTCATTCGCGTATGGCCTCTCGACGTCTTTGGTCGCATTGAGTAGAAGCGCGGGGTATGATAAAGGGAGGGTCGTGTCGTATCTGACGTGAGACTGCCGTACACACCCTCACCGGCGCATTTCGTCGGACAAAGGCCCCAATGTTCCAACAAGTGCATCATGCAAATGGCATTTTAGGTTAAAATTTAGTTACCTATGGAGACTTCTGCGTCAAATGCCGGGGGTTGGTGCATGTTCATGTGATGTGCCATCCCGGCGGATGGGATAGCATCATGAGTGGGCTGAAGAGAGGCATCGCCGAGGCGATGCATAGGCGTGAAATAAGTCGTAAACGGCGCGTCATGGGACTGAGCCTTGCTTCGCTTGCGGTCGTGCTCACCGTTGTGCTGGGCCTCTTGCCTGCGTTCACGCAGCAGAAGGTCGCTCGCTGTGGCGAAGAGGAGCATGTGCATACGGATGCATGCTATGAGCGGGTGTTGAGATGCAGCCAACCAGAGACGATGGCCGGTAGCGCTGACTCTGCGCAACCGGTGGCGCGGTCGTCGACCGGCAGCTCAGGAGGTGCGGTGGCTTACGGTACGGCCGTGAGCTCCGGAGGCTCGATGGAGGATGATGCCGACGGGGACGGGGAGATAGTCCTTGACGGTGTGCCTGAGGGACATGTCCATACGGACGAGTGCTATGAGTATGTGCTGACGTGCGATTTGCCGGAGCATGAGCATGACCTTGCGTGCTATGCCGACCCTGGAGCCGATGTGGAAAATGCGAGCATCTGGGAGCAGACGCTTCCGGCGCCTGGGGATGACGAAACCACAGCCGACTACCTTGCGGACGTCGCGCGTTCGCAGGTGGGATAT
>CACXDP010000466.1 GCA_902766445.1 uncultured Coriobacteriaceae bacterium | reverse complement strand
TGGTCTTGGCCCGGCTGCTCTCCTCAGCGAGTGCGCGCTCCACTTCGGTCTGACGCTCGCGTTTCTGTACGTAATGATACATGTCAAAGAGTATGAGCAGCGCGATTACGGTCATGACCACCTGCGCGACAATGCAGGTAAAGAGGGTGTCGTCCATCCGCTCGTTCTGGTCGACCAGCAGCTGTGCGAAGGAGTCTATATCGTCCGAGCGGACGGCATTCTCCTCTCGTGCGGACATGATTGTTTGCGTGGACTCGTCTATCGCCCGCTTGGTTGTCTGGCGCATCCAGACGCTAGAGGTAAAGATGATGAGGCCAAAGAGCACTGCCCAAGCGATGATGGAGCGACCCATGCGATGGTGGGTATCGTGTACGAGCGCATGACGGAAGAAGAGGAAGCCCAATATGCCCCATATGGCTAGGATGAGGTAGGACTCCGTGGCAAGGGTATTCACAGCGATGAGGTTGGGAACGAGGAACTCCAGCGCAAAGAGCAGCGACACCACAAGACCGGCCAATCCAAAGGCGACTGCTCCTCGGTCACCGTCCTTTCGGGCTGTCTGCCAAGTGGATGCCGAGGCAAAGGCGTACGCGATGGTAGCTCCCACCGTCGTTACATCGACAATCCAGCTGATGGCTGTGCGCCCGAGGAAGGGCAGAGTCACCGAGACAAGCATGATGCAGAGGATTGCGTTGCGCGGAACGCCGCTCTCGTCGAGCTCGCCAACCCAATCAGGCATCATGCCATCAACTGAGAGCGCATACATCAGGCGGCTGAGCGCAACGTAGTTGCCAATCAGTCCGGTGAAGATGCCGCAGAGTGCTGCGAGTCCAAGGAAGGTCGTGCCCAAGCTGCCTAAAGAAGCGTGCGCCGCAAAGAACGTGGGCTGAGAGGCGAGGCCATCGAAGTCGCCTAGCCTCGCCACGTAGTCCACCCACGAGGTGCAGCCCTCGGGGAGGGCAGTGGCGGCTAGGAGTACGAGGAAGGTGTAGGCGAGGCCAGCTGCCACGATTGCGGCGACGAGAACGGCAAAGACACGCTTGAGTGGAAAGCGAGCCTCCGGTGCGGAATGCGAGATGGACTCAAAGCCTACGAAGGCCCAAGGCGTCAGGGCAAAGATCGTAAATACGTCCCCGCTGGGGTTTCTGTCGGGAACGAAAGCGGGGGCAAGGCCCGCGGCGCCTAGGGCTGGGTTGTTCATGCCGGCGACGAAGCAGACCGTGACCGCACCAAAGAGGAACACTGCCATCGCCACCTGTACGCGCTCGGCGGCCTTTCTGTGTAGACATATGAGTGCGCCTATCAGGATGGAGGCGACGGCGAGGAGTATCTCGCCCATGTAGACATGGAATCCAGCGACCTCATAGTGAAAGCCAAACTGAAACATGCTTCCCATGAGAGTCCTGGCTATGAGTGGCAGGGCTGACGCGTTCGCCCAGAGGATGGCGACGTAGGCGATGATCAAAAACCACGCACTCAAGAAGCCCTGGTCGAACCCCAGGGCTTCTCTCGCGTAGGCATAGCTTCCGCCAGCCTCGGGGTAGCGGTTCATGAGGTAGTGGTAGTTCTTGGCTAGCAAAATCATGGCCAAGGTACCAAGTGCCATGCCGAGGGCGGTACCCACTGGTCCTGCGATGGGCAGAAACGTGGTGCCGGGCATCACAAACGAGCCCCATCCCACGCTGCAGCCAAACGCGAGCGCCCAGGCTCCGATGGCCGTCAAGTAGGGAGGCGCGATGCGCTTGTCGCTCATGGGCGGATTAGCCTTTCGTCTGGAGACTCTTGGGGCGGGGCGTCAGTCCTATGACTGCTCGTAGCGCCTGATTCCCTCGACAGTCCGGGCATAGAGGTCGGAAATCTGGTCGATGATGCGACTGACCTCATCGTCTCCCATCGTGCGGCTGCTGCCAGGTCGAAACTCTTCGGCAATCTGAGAGGCGAGCGACGCGAGGGTCGTGAGTCCGAGGTTGCCGCAGATGCCCTTCGCGGCATGCGCGCTTTCAAAGAGCTGCTTGGCATCCATGGTCGCCCTAGCTTCGATGAGACTGTCTATCACGTCGCTTGTTGCGAACTTGCGGATGTGCTTGTCGAGCAGCCTGTCGATACGTAGGACGCGAAGCGCCTGTTCGTAGCTTGCGTCGATGTCTGAGTAGAGTTCTTTTAGCGTCATAAGTCCCCGTTCCTTTCTCTGGCGATCTCGCGTCGTATAAGTTCCTCGAATTCCTCGGGTGGTAAGGGACGTGAAAAGAAGTAGCCCTGCACCAAGTTGCAGCCACCGTCACGCAGCAGCTCGAGCTGTCCCTCGGACTCCACGCCCTCAGCGACAACTTTGACTTCGAGGTAATCGGCAATGTCCAGTATAAGCGTTACGAGTCGGCGGTCGGTTGCGTTCGACTCAATGTTGCGCACGAACTTCATGTCCATCTTGAGCACGTCTATGGGCATCTCCGAGAGCATGTTGAGCGAGGAATAGCCTGACCCGAAATCGTCCATCTCTATCTCGAAGCCCATGGCTCTCAGGCGAGCGATGACATCGAGGACGTGAGCGGCGTTGTCGGTGTAAGCTGATTCGGTGACCTCAAGCTTGATGCACTGGTAGTCGAGTTCGTTCTCCGCGATGAGACTCTGGAGCCTGACAAGCAGCGTGGGGTCAAAGAGATCCGTGCGTGAGAGGTTTACCGAAATGGGTAGCGTGAAGCCATAAGTTTCGCGCCATGCTGCCACCTGCCTCGCCGCCTCCTGCCAGACGAAGCTGTCCACGAAGCCGATGAGACCGTTTCCTTCGAGCAGGGGTATGAAGTCACCAGGTGAGACCATGCCC
>CACXDP010000465.1 GCA_902766445.1 uncultured Coriobacteriaceae bacterium | reverse complement strand
ACAACAACGCGTCTTTGGCTGCTGCCGTACAGCGCGCCCGCATGGTTTCCATGCCCAACGCAAAGATCAAGGCAGCTATCGACAAGGCCTTTGGTTCGGGCGCGGATGCTGCAGTATATAGCGAGATCACCTATGAGGGCTATGGTCCCGCTGGCGTTGCATTCTACGTAGAGTGCCTGACGGACAACAAAAACCGTACAGCCGCCGACGTACGCTCTGCCTTCACTCATTCCGGTGGCAGTCTAGGCACGTCGGGCTCCGTTGCGTTCCAGTTTGAGCGTAAGGGCTCCATCGCGGTCGACAAGGTCATCAAGAGCGATGACAAGAAGGTTGCCGATCGTGAGAATGCGGTGGACGAGGACGAGTTCATGATGGCCGTTGCCGAGGCTGGTGGCGACGATTATGAGGATGCTGGTGATGAATGGATCGTATGGTGTGCCTATGATGCCATTCAGAGTGTTGTGAAGGGTCTTGAAGAGCAGGGCATTGAGGTCAAGGGCTCTGAGCTCACGCGCGTTCCCACTACCCCCACGCAAGTCAGCGTGGCGGACGCTAAGAAAGTACAGCGTCTTGCCGATCGTCTTGACGAGCTTGAGGATGTGCAGAACGTATACAACACGATGGACATCACCGACGAGATCGCTGAGGCTCTCGACGCGGAGTAGACGTTGTCTCGTGTAGATATGACAAAAGAGGCAGCCGAGCAGGTACTCGAGCTGCCTCGTCGCTATACAAAGGCAGAGCTGCGGCGAGCGTATACCGATCTCGCACGCCAGTATCATCCCGATGCAGCTGTAAACCGCCACTTCGATCCGACTTTGGCACAGTCCCGTATGGTCGAGGCAAACAAAGCCTATGAGGTGCTGCGGCAGCAGTTTGCATATGATTCAGACCGGGTGGTGGAACGTGAGTTTGTCAGCACTGCGCAGACCTTTGCAAGCGTAGATTGGGACACGGAGTGGGCGGGTGTTGGCGAGACGGACAATCCCTGGGACTTCGCAGGGGATTTCGATACGACACCCGCACCAGAGAAGGCCCCCTTGAGTCTGAGGTCGGTCCTTTTGGGTCCCGTGGTACCACGTATCGCTTTCATAGCGTTGTTTGCATGGCTCTGGTGGCGAAATTTCCCCCTGTTGCCACAAAACATGGCTGGCTTTGTTTCAGTGGGAGACTGGACGCTCATGGACGTTGCGCGGCTCGTCTCAGCCATGGTCTATCCAACGTACCTGCTCGTGTACGAGACGCTTTCTGGCAACGTTTCGTGTTTCGTGCGCGAGGTTCTCAATGGAGTTGTGTCATGGATAACGAGGCGCTATGTCGATCTGAGGCCAAAGAGTTCTTCATATGGCTGTGCGCTCTACAAGTTGCTCAAGAACCAAGTGTATGCGCTGCTTCTTGCCCCGATCGTCCTGTATCTGGTTGCGGCTTGCGTCCATGAGAACATGATAGTGGTAAAGGTGGTGCTGGGTGTCATTGCCCTCGTGCTGGGGATCGACACGCTCGCCGCATGCGTGCGAGGTGGATTTGTGAACGTGTGGGCCTCGTCTTTGGCAGAGCGTGTGGAGGCTCAGTATCTTCTTCTACGTGCAAGGGTCTTGAAACGCTGCGGTCAGTGGAGCGACGGCAAAAGTGACTGAGGAACTGTGAAAACAGCCGCGAGCGACGCATTCGCCGTCCATCGCCATGTCGACTAAGTTGTTTCGAGACAGTTCCTCAGCCGCTTGTGCCATCGAAAGTGCCACTGCGCTACAATAAGCGTGTGCGCGGACACCTACATAGCGAAAACGAAGTCGAGGTGCTACCATGAGCTCAAAGAATCCCTATGATGACTACGATGCCTTCGACCCCTACGACGATAGCCTTGATGACGATACGGGCGACTTCTCCTTCGTGGAGGACGAATACGATTCCATGCCCGAAGGGGTTGGCGATGGATTCACGTATGCGTATAGCGCGCTCGACATGTCTGCTGCCCAGCAGCCAGATTCATACGATCGTGTGGACAGGACGTTCCCCAAGACGCAGCTTCGTCCTGCCGTAAATCTTCCCGTTGATGCCGCAGCGACGACGAACGATTCTGCTAGAGGCTCGGTGCTGCATAGGAGGAAGAAGCGTGAAAGGCAAAGGCTTCAGACTGCTCCAGAGCCGGAAGTGGGATACCAGCAGCGTGGTGGGGTAGGCCAAGGAAGTCGCGGGTCGTTTTCAAACAAGCCCAAAAGAAGACGCCACCGTCGTCATGGCTGCCTCATTACGATTCTGGTGTTTGTCGCGTTGCTCATGGGAGCGTACTGGCTGATCGCTCATCCCATAGATGACCGTTTGGCGTTTACCCCTGCCGAGCAGCAGACGGTGAACGGCACGCTGTCGTGGTCGATACCTGGCATGCCGTACTACGTCTTGGCCTTGGGCTCCGATGCGCGGGAGGGCGATACCGTCTCACGTACCGACACCATGGTGCTCATACGGGTGGACTTCTTTGGCGGCAAGCTTACGTTGGTGTCCATTCCGCGCGATACCAAAGTGGAGATACAGGGCCACGGCACCTCAAAGATCAATGCGGCCTATGCCTACGGAGGTGCAGGAGGTGCCGTAAAGGCCGTCTCAAAGCTCACCAACGTGCCAATCAGCCATGTGGCAGTCATACATTTTGAGGAGCTGGCAGACCTGGTGGACTATTTGGGTGGCGTCACGGTAAACGTGCCCACTGACGTGTATGACCCTGACTACACGGGTCTCTCGCTTGAGGCCGGCACGCAGACCCTTGACGGTGAGACTGCCCTGCTGTGGGCTCGCACACGTCACGGCTTCGAGAATGGGGACTACCAGCGCCAAGCAGACCAGCGGATTCTCATTACAGCAATCATGAATCGCATGCTCTCACTTTCGCCGACGGAACTTCCCGGTGCGCTCGACCGAGTAGGAGATCTCATCGGCACCGATATGAGATGCTATAATCTGGTCCCCTTGTTTCTACGGTTCAAATTCGGTTCCCCTAAGGTGTACTCCTGCGCCATTCCCACCACAAGCGATATGATCGATGGCTACTGGTACGAAATCCCCGACGAGCCCGGTATCGCCTCCCTCATGTCCACCGTAAACAAAGGCGAAAACCCCAGCACCTGAATCCCATGCGTAGCGAAGGGGAGGGCGGCTTTCCAGACGAGTCCAGACCCGACGACGCAGAGGAGTGCCGCGCGCAGTTCCGCAGCGAAGCGAGGACTGTCTGAGCACGGAGCTCCTCTGCGTCGGCGGGTCTGGACGTGGCCCTGACCGCTGCCCTCCCCTTCGCTACAGTACGCATGATTCGTCAATTGAAACAAGGGCGTATAACGGTTATTCTTATAAAGCGTACACATACGTCTGGGAGGTTGAGTCGTGAACGGTTTTAAACGTCTTTGCCTTTTCATCTTTGGTGTCTCGGGCTTGCTTTCGCTAGCCGCGCTCTCACTT